>DASUVP010000042.1:0-4610 GCA_036378895.1 Sphingomicrobium sp. | reverse complement strand
CTTTTCGAGATAGGTCGAGTAATTGCCCTCGTACGGGAAGTATTTTCCGCGATCGAGCTCGAGGATCCAGCTGACCACATTGTCGAGGAAATAGCGGTCGTGGGTGATCATCAGCACCGCGCCCGGATATTCCTTGAGGTGAGCCTCGAGCCACTGGACGCTTTCGGCGTCGAGGTGGTTGGTTGGCTCGTCGAGCAGCAGGATCGAGGGCTTCTGGATCAGCAGGCGGGTCAGCGCGATCCGGCGCTTCTCACCGCCTGACAAACTCTCGACGGACCAGTCGGACGGCGGGCAGCGCAGCGCTTCCATCGCCACCTCGAGCTGGTTGTCGAGCGTCCATCCGTCGACCGCGTCGATCTTGCCCTGAAGCTCACCCATCTCCTCCATCAGCGCATCGAAATCGGTGTCGTCCTTGGGGTCGCCCATCTCAGCCGAAATGGCGTTGAATCGATCGACCATGTCGGCGACTTCGCGGGCTCCGTCCTTGACGTTCTCGAGCACGGTCTTCGACGGATCGAGCTGCGGCTCCTGCGGCAGATAGCCGACAGTGACGTTCTCGCCCGGCCAGGCCTCGCCCTGGAAGTCCTTGTCGATGCCGGCCATGATCTTCATCAAAGTCGACTTGCCGGCGCCGTTCGGGCCGACGATGCCGATCTTGGCGCCGTGATAGAATTGCAGGTTGATGTGGTTGAGCACCGGCTTCTGAGCCCCGGGGAAGGACTTGGTCATGTCCTTCATGACAAATGCATACTGGGCGGCCATGGGGTCGCGGATTTCCTTGCGAGAGTTCGGGATTTGGCCGCGAGTTAGGCGATGAAGGGCAGGATTTCCACCCTTCGCGTCCATGATCGGGTGAACTAGTCCCCCAAACTAGTCCCTTCCGATCATCTCCTCGGCATCGGCGAAGCGATAATCGCGGAATTGTTCGCGCAAGCGCAGCTTCGACAGCTTGCCAGTCGCCGTATGCGGCAGCTCGTCGACGAACTCGATCGCATCCGGCATCCACCAGGAGGCTACATGCTTTCGCAAATGATCGCGGATCTCCGCTTCGGTGACGTCATTGCCGTTTGCGCGCACAACGCAGAGCAAAGGCCGTTCATCCCACTTTGGATGGGGAATTCCGATGGCCGCAGCTTCTGCGACGGCGGGATGGCCAACAGCGGCATTCTCGAGCTCGATGGAGCTGATCCACTCGCCGCCGGACTTGATCACATCCTTCGACCGGTCGGTGATCTGCATCGTCCCGTCGGGATGGAGAACCGCGACGTCGCCGGTGTCGAACCAGCCGTCCGCGTCGGCGGCGTCCTCCTCGGCCTTGAAATAGCGCTTGATGACCCACGGCCCGCGGCACTGCAGACGACCCGATGACTTTCCGTCGCGCGGGAGTACTTTGTCCTCGTCGTCGACGACGCGCAGCTCGACGCCGAACGGGACCCGGCCCTGGCGCGCGATATATTCGACCTGCTCGTCTTCGCCCATCTGGTCCCAGCCGGATGGAGGAGCGCCGCACGTTCCGATCGGCGAGGTTTCGGTCATTCCCCAGGCGTGACCAACCTCGACACCCCTGTCCCGAAGCCAGCGGATCATAGCCCGCGGAGCGGCCGACCCGCCGATTGTCACCTGCTTGAGATCGGGGAAAGTCTCGCCCGTCCGCTCCACATGCTCGATCATGGTCAGCCAGACAGTCGGGACGCCCGCGGAGTGCGTGACCTTCTCGTCGCGGAATAGCTGGCACATTCGTTCTGGCCGATAGTCGGCTGAGAGCACCAGCTTCGCGCCCGTCGCCGCTCCGGCCCAGGGGACGCCCCAGGCGTTGGCGTGGAACATCGGGACGATTGGAAGGACGACCGCCTGCTTAGACAGGCCCATGATGTCGGGGCTGAGCTGCGCGAGCGTGTGCAGCATTGTAGAACGATGTTCGTAGAGGACGCCCTTAGGGTTTCCGGTGGTGCCGCTTGTGTAGCAAAGCCCGAGCGGAGCGCGCTCGTCGCCGGCGACCCAGCTGTAATTGCCGTCCTCGACATCGATCCACTCGCGGAATCCCGTTTCGCCCTCAGCCGGATCGAAGCAGATGTAATGCTCGATCGTCTTCCACTTGGGCTTCATCCGCTCGACGATCGGAGTGAAGGCACGATCGTAGAGAAGCACGCGGTCCTCGGCGTGGTTGGCGATATATTCCAGCTGGTCGTCGAACAGGCGCGGATTGATGGTGTGGAGGATGCCGCCCATGCCAACCGCCCCGTACCAGGCGATCAGGTGGTGTTCGTGGTTCATCGCGAGCGTCGCGATGCGGTCGCCGGGCCTGATGCCCAGCCGTTCGAGCGCCTGCGCCATCTTGCGGGCGTCGCGGGCGACCTTGCCCCAGGTCGTGCGGGTGATGCTTCCGTCTGCCCAGGCGGTGACGATCTCTCCGTCGGCATGCTCCCGCTCGGCATGGTCGACGAGGCGCGTCACGCGCAGCGGCCAGTCTTGCATCTCTCCCAGGCGCATCGCTTCTCTCTCCCAGAGCGAAGCGCATAGTCTGTATGCAGCCGGGGCCGCACACAAGCGGTAGTTTTCAGCCCTTATTGGAGGCTTAGAAGGGCAGCTTCATGCCCGGCGGCAGCGGAAGGCCGCTGGTGAGCGTCTTCATCTGCGCATTCGCCGCCTGGTCCGCCTTGGCGCGGGCGTCATTGAGCGCGGCGGCGATGAGGTCTTCGAGCATCGTCTTCTCGGACGGCTGAAGCAGACTTTCGTCGATCGAGACGCCGAGGATCGTACCCTTGGCCGTCGCCTTGATCTTCACCAGGCCTCCGCCGGAAGCGCCTTCAACCTCGATGGTTTCGAGGCTCTGCTGCGCCTTCTCCAGCTCGTTCTTGGCGTTCTCCGCCATCTTCATGATCTGTTCGATATCGAATTCGGGCATTGGTCAGGCGCCTTTCGTGGATGCGAAGGATTCGAGCGTCGCGTCCGGGAACGCCTCGAACGCAGCGCGGACTGCCGGATCGGCCAGCACTTCGGAGCGAACGCGCTCCTCGGCCATTTTCTCCTGGTCGAGCAAGGAAGGCTCGCCTGCTTCATCGGAAAGCGAGACCTGCCAGGTCTTGCCCGTCGCTTCCTTCAAGGCAGACGCGACCTCGCGCGGCCAATCGCCGCCGAGCGGGCGCATCGGCTTGAGGACGAGTTCAGGCGGGGCGTATCGGACCAAGCCGACTTGGTCGTGAAGCTGGACTGCGAGCTGATGCTTCCCGTTCCGTTCGAGGAGGCCGATGAGGCCCGGAAGATCCGCAGGCAATTGCGCCGATGGGCCGGAGGGCTTTGCTGGTACTGTTGCTGGAGCCGGGACGGTCGATGGCTCGCCGGAGAGCCGCGACAGCACACTGGCTGGATCGGGCAGATCCGCTGCGTGAATAAGGCGGAGCAGCGCCATCATCGCCGCTTCTCGGGGGTCCGGCGCGATCTGTACGTCCGACAGGGCCTTCAGAAGCATTTGCCAGACGCGATGGATCTGGCCCCAGCCGAGCTGATCCGCGAGCTTCTCAGCGGATTCACGCTGCTCGGCTGGCAGAGCCTCCGCGCTCGCTCCCGCCTTCGTACGGGTCGCGAGATGCAGCTCTTCCATCAGGCCACGGATCAACGAGCCAGGATCGATGCCGAGTTCGTGGGCTTCGTCCAGGTCGGCGAGCGTGCCCGCCGCATCGGCCGACAGGACACGCTCCAGAAGGCGACGGATGCGGCCACGGTCCGCCAGGCCCAGCATGTCGCGGACCTGCTCGGCCGTGACGGAACTTCCGCCGTGGGCGATCGCCTGGTCGAGGATCGACAGCCCATCGCGCGCCGAGCCCTCGGCCGCTCGCGCGATCATCCGCAACGCATCACCCTCAACCGCGACATGCTCGGCCTTCGCGACCTCCCCGAAATGGGCCGCGAGCTTCTCGGCGGGAATGCGACGCAAATCGAAACGCTGCGTACGCGACAAAACAGTGAGTGGGACCTTGTCCACCTCGGTGGTCGCGAACAGGAATTTCACATGTTCAGGTGGCTCCTCAAGAGTCTTCAACAAAGCGTTGAAAGCATTCTTGGAAAGCATGTGCACTTCGTCGATGATGTAGATCTTGTAGCGCGCATTGACGGAGGCGTAGCGGACCGCGTCGATGATTTCGCGGACGTCGTCCACACCCGTGTGTGATGCGGCGTCCATTTCGATCACATCGATGTGTCGCCCCTCGGCGATTGCGCGGCACTGCTCGCAGACGCCGCAGGGGTGGATCGTCGGACCGCCCTGCCCGTCCGGACCGACGCAGTTGAGCGCCTTCGCCACCAGCCGCGCCGTCGACGTCTTGCCGACACCACGGACCCCAGTGAGCAGGAAGGCATGAGCGATCCGCCCCCGCTCGATCGCGTTGGCGAGCGTCTGCACCATCGCATCCTGCCCGATGAGCTCGGAGAAATTCTGGGGACGGTACTTGCGCGCAAGCACGCGATAAGGGGAGGCAGAGGCCTTCTGCGGCACCTCAGGCAAGTCGAGGCCGAGGCCAGGCGATTCGGGTTCGTCCATCGGATGTGGTTTAGGGGGAGCAGCCCGCCTACGCCAAGGCTTCGGCGCGCGGCCTTCGCACAATTACGATGCG
>DASUVP010000041.1:0-2264 GCA_036378895.1 Sphingomicrobium sp. | reverse complement strand
GAGGACCGAAAAGCCGAACAGCCGCTTCTCGGGCCGCATCCCGGCCGGTTCGGTCGCGCGGTTGGTGAGGACCAGCCCGGCCATGATCACGAACGCGGCGCTGAGGCCCGCGGCGACGACTCCGTACAGCGGCCCGGCGAGGCCGAGCGGCCAGGGCGCGACCGCCGCCGCCGCCATGGCCAGGCTGTAGAGGAGGATCTGACGCCGGGTCGCCGCCGGGCCGGCGACCACCGGCAGCATCGGCACGCCGGCGGCGGCATAATCGGAGCGGACGAACAGCGACAGCGCCCAGAAATGCGGCGGGGTCCACAGGAAGATGATCGCGAACAGAAGGACGGGCAGCAGCTCGATCCGCCCCGTCGCCGCGACCCATCCGATCAGCGGCGGGAAGGCTCCGGCCGCTCCGCCGATGACGATGTTCTGCGCGGTCCGCTGCTTCAGCCAGACAGTGTAGACCAGCACGTAGAAAAGGATGGACACCGCCAGAAGGACGGCCGCGAGATGGTTGGTCGCAAGGTCCATCAGGACGACGGAGAAGACCGACAGTCCGACGCCGAAGTGAAGCGCCGATTGGCGATCCATCCGGCGAGCCGGTAGCGGGCGGTTCGCTGTCCGGCGCATCTTCGCGTCGAGGTCCGCCTCATACCATTGGTTCAGCGCTCCGGCGGCTCCGGCCCCCAGCGCGATGCACAGGATCGCCGTGAAACCGAGCGCCAGCGGAAGCTGCACCGGCGCCGCGAGCAGCCCGCAGAGGCCAGTGAACACCACCAGGCTCATCACGCGCGGCTTGGTCAGCGCGACGAGGTCGCGCCAATCGGCGGGCATTTGAGGCTGCGCAATGGTGGGGGTCATGACTCGCCGCGGGCTATAGAGGGGACAGGCGCGGGCTGGAAGCCTCGGCGAACCGCGCTAGTCTAGGGCCATGCTGATCCGAATCATGTTTGCGCTCAGTCTGTTGAGTGCAGCCCCGCTCGCCGCCCAGACCGCCACCCCGCCCACGCCTGCCGAGGACCTCGTCAAGGTAGCGCTCGACACCGGCGCCGGGCGCATCGTCCTCGCGCTCGACCAGGGACGGGCGCCGGTCACCACGAAGAACTTCCTTCGCTACGTCGACGCGGGCCGGTTCAACGGCGAGGGCTTCTACCGCGCGATGAAATTCGCCGGCGGGGGCGGCCTGGTCCAGGCGGGAATCACCAGCGACGCCCGCAAGCTCTACCCGCCGATCGAGCACGAGCCGGTGTCGAAGACGGGCATCAAGCATGTCGCCGGGACCGTCTCGATGGCCGCCTTCTCGCCAGGCTCCGCACGCGCCGATTTCTTCATCCTCGAATCCGCCGCGCCATCCTTCGACGCGAGCTTCGCCGCCTTCGGCAAGGTGGCCGAAGGCATGGACGTCGTGAAGATGATCCTCGCGTCCCCTACCTCGCCGACGAAGGGCGAAGGCGTGATGAAGGGGCAGATGCTGGAACCGGTGGTGAAGATCACGAAGGCATCGCGGGTGAAGGAATGACAGGCGCAGGCCTCGTGCCCGGATGATCCAGCACATCGCCGTCGCGATCCTTATGCAGTTCGCGATTGCCGCCGCGCTGCGAAGCTGGGCGGCCGGAGCAGCGGTCGCCTCCGCTTGGGCGCTCTCGCGCGAAATCACACAGGCTGAGTACCGGTGGATTGAGCAATTCGGATCGGGCTTGCGAGCGAATATGCCCTGGTGGGGCGGGTTCGATCCGGCCGTCTGGCAGCGTCTGGACCCGTGGCTCGACTGGATGATTCCTTCCTTGGCTGTCGTCACGATCGCCTGCGCGATGAAGCTGCGATCCGCTCGGAGGCGCTAAGACCAACGAAAAACGCCCCAGCGCGAGCCGGGGCGTTATCGTTTCAGCTCTTGCTGCCGACTAGTTGATCTTCGGCAGGGTCGAGAACTGGTGGAACGGCGGCGGGCTGGACAGAGTCCATTCGAGCGTCGTTGCGCCCTCGCCCCATGGATTGTCCGGAGCCTTCTTGCCCGCGGCCAGCGACCAGATCAGGTTGACGAAGAAAATCGCCATGCCCGCGATCGTGACCATGTAGCCGTAGGTCGAGATCTGGTTCCAGTCCTGGAACGCCGGTGTGTAGTCCGGGATTCGGCGGGGCATTCCGTCGAGACCCAGGAAGTGCTGCGGGAAGAAGACCATGTTCACGCCGATGAACATGACGAAGAAGTGCAGCTTGCCGAGCAGCTCGTTGTACATCTTCCCGCTCATCTTCGGGAACCAGTAGTAGAAGCC
>DASUVP010000040.1:0-23369 GCA_036378895.1 Sphingomicrobium sp. | reverse complement strand
AAATGCGCCGGCGAGGTGCCGGCTGCTCCTCGGGTGAAAGAACGAACTTGGGGGCACAGCCGTTCCAGTCCGCAAGCAGGCGCGAGACGAGCCGAAATTGCCTTGAGGCGGGTCATTGCAAGGGGGAATAGGCGCCGCTATGTGGGCCGCCTGCCGAGGCGTGGGGCTGTAGCTCAGATGGGAGAGCGCTGCAATCGCACTGCAGAGGTCAGGGGTTCGATTCCCCTCAGCTCCACCAGCCTAAGCATCTGAAAATCCCGTAAATTCCTGCTAGGTGTAGCCGCCGGTCGGCCCTATGTGCCGCCCCGGGACTGGCCTTTTGGGAGCATTTCATGCTCCTAGGGAACCAGACTATGGTCTTTGGGGTCCAGGTGGGGTTGGAACCGGCTTGATGAAGATCGCGGGCGTCGAGTTGCCGAAGGACATGGCGGAGGCCGTCGAGGCCTGCCGTCCCCATTTCGTCGCGGCTGCTGTGTTCAGCCTGTTCATCAACCTGCTGTTCCTGACCCCGGCCATTTACATGCTGCAGGTGTACGACCGCGTCGTGGCGACCGGGGGCAAGACCACCTTGCTGTTCATCACCATCGCGCTTGCGGTCGGCCTGCTCGCGCTGTCCGCGCTCGACGCGATCCGCAATCGGCTCCTCGTCCGCGCGAGCATGCGGCTCGATGCGCTGCTGGCGCCGAAGATCCTGAAGCGGATGATGGCGCGCAACTCGAACGCGGCGGTCCAGGCCATGCGCGACTTCGAGACGATCCGCCAGGCGATCGGAAGCCCGGTCGCGGGGGCATTGTTCGACGTGCCCTGGTTCCCGCTCTTCCTGCTCGTCTCCTTCCTGCTGCACTTCTGGATCGGAGTGCTGGCGACGGTCGCGTCGGTCGTCCTCTTCTTCGTCGCCTGGCGCAACCAGCGCGCCACCGCCGAGACCATGCAGACGGCGACACAGGCGATGGCCGCTTCGCAGGGCGCCGCTCAAACGGTCGCGCTCAACAACGATACCGTGCGCGCGCTGGGAATGGTCGGGGCGATGGTCAACCGCCAGCTCGAGCACCGTGCCTACGGGCTCAGCCAGATGTCGGACGCGCAGTTCACCGGCGGACGCTTCGCGGCCCTGAGCCGCTTCCTGCGCCTGTTCGTCCAGTCGGCTGGCCTGGGCCTCGGCGCCTTGCTCGCCATTGCAGGATACATCTCCGCGGGCGCGATCATCGCCGCCTCGATCATCCTTAGTCGGGCGCTCCAGCCGGTCGAAGCGGCAATCGGCGGCTGGCCCACCGTCACCAGCGCATATGCGGCGCTGAAACGGCTGGCCGAGGTCATGTCCGGCGTTCCCCCCGAACGGATTTATACCCGGCTTCCGGAGCCGGCGGGTCGCATTCAGCTCGACCAAGTCGGTCTGCGTGGCCCCGATGGGCGCGCTGTCCTGTTCGGGGTGAGCTTCGAGGTCACTCCGGGCGAGATGCTCGGGATCATCGGCCCTAGCGGCGCGGGCAAGACGACGCTCGCCAAGGTGCTTGCCGGCGCGGTCCCGGCGGAAGCGGGCACCATTCGCATCGACGGCGCGCAATATGCCGACTGGGAACCCGACGAGCTGGCCCGGCACATCGGCTATCTGCCGCAGGAACCCAGCCTGTTCGAAGGCACGATCAAGCACAACATCTCGCGCTTTTCCGACGCGAGGAATGGCGAGGACGTCGATGCTCTGGCGGTCGAAGCGGCGAAATCAGCTGGCGTGCATGAGCTGATCCTGCAGCTGCCCAAGGGCTATGACACGATGCTCGGCCCGCTCGGTCATGGGCTGTCGTCGGGACAGGCGCAGCGCGTCGCGCTCGCCCGCGCGCTCTACGGCGACCCGGTCCTGCTGGTCCTGGACGAGCCGAACGCTTTTCTCGATGCCGACGGCGAGGCCGCGCTCCTGAAAGCACTTGCCGCCGCAATGAACCGCGGCGCCGCCGTCGTCCTCATCGCGCACCGCCGCTCCATCCTTGCCGGCGCCAAGCGTTTGCTGGTCCTCGAAGCGGGCCGGCCGAAGCTGCTCGGTCCGTCCAACGAAGTCGCCGCGCGGCTGATGCAGGCGGGTGAAGGGAAGGCCGGATGAACCTGCTGACCAATGTCGTCGAAGGCAGCCAGCCCGACCTCCCGGCCGACGATCCCCGCCGCGACATCCGCATCGGCGCTGGAATCGTCATCTTCTTCTTCGTCATCCTGCTCGGCTGGGCGGCGCTCGCGCCGCTCGACGCCGCGGTTCCGGCGCAGGGCGTCATCGCCGTCTCGGGCAACCGCCAGTCGGTCCAGCACCGCGAGGGCGGTGTGGTCACCGCCATCCACGTGCGCGAGGGACAGCCGGTCAACGCCGGCGACGTTCTGATCGAGATGTCGGCGCCGGACCTGCGCGCCCAGGAACGGGCCTACACAAGCGAATATCTGACGATGCTCGCGCAGCGTTCACGCCTGATGGCGGAGCGTGCCGGACAGAGGAATTTCGCCCCGCCGGCGGAGTTCGCGAGCCTGTCCGCGGAGGATCAGGCTCTGGCGGCGCAGGCGCTGAGCCTGCAGCGGGCCCAGCTGCAGGCGCGGCTTGCGTCAAAGTCCGCCCAGCAGTCGGTGCTCGGCCAAAGGTCGCGCCAGCTGGGAGAGCAGCAGGGCGGCTATTCGCAGCAGATCGCTTCGCTCCAGGAGCAGCAGCGGCTGCTGGCGGACGAAATCGCGGGACTGCGCAAGATCCAGGAAAAGGGCTTCGCGTCCGAAAACCGCATCCGCGCGCTCGAGCGCGCCCATGCCGACCTTCGCGGTCGCGAGGCCGCCATGCGGGCGGAGATCGCCCGGGCGGGCGAGGGCAAGGGCGAGACCCGGATGCAGTCGGTGTCGATCGAGCGCACAGCGCTCGAAGAGGTCGCGGTCGAGCTTCGCGACACGCAGGCGCGTCTGTCCGACGTCCTCCCGAAGCTCATCGCCGTCCGCGAGCAGCTGCAGCGAGCCCGAGTCCGTGCCCCTGTGTCGGGCCAGGTCGTCGGCTTGAACATCTTCACGGTCGGCGGCGTCGTCTCGCCCGGCCAGACGCTGATGGAGATCGTCCCCGACCGCCGGAAGCTGATCATCCAGGCCAATGTTTCGCCGGGCGACGCCGACGACGTCTATCAAGGCCAGACGGCGCAGGTTCGCTTCCTCAGCGTCAACGACCAGACCCTGCCTTTGCTTTCGGGCAAGGTGCTGACCATGTCCGCCGACAGTTTCACCGACGAAAAGACCGGCCAGTCCTTTTTCCGCGCGGAGATCGAGGTCCCGCCCGAGCAACTCAGCAAGGTCCGCGGCGCGCTAGGCCGTGGTGAGCTCCGCCCGGGCCTTCCGGTCGAGGTCCTGCTCAGCGTGCGCAAGCGGACCGCGCTGCAATATGCGCTCGAGCCGCTGACCCGGAACTTCTGGCGGTCGTTACGCGAGCAATAAGAACGCCAAGCGCGTGAGATGGTCACGCGCGGCTGGACGCCTCGGCGCCGCTGGGGCAAAGGGCCAAACATGAAAGCGCGCGTCTTCGTTACCCTGAAGCCGGGTGTCCTCGACCCTCAGGGCAAGGCCATCCACCATGCGCTCGAAGGCCTGGGCTTTTCGGGCGTGAACGATGTCCGGGCGGGCAAGCTCATAGAGCTCGACCTCGCTGACGGCACGTCCGACGAGGACATAGAGGCGATGTGCCGCAAGCTCCTCGCCAACACGGTGATCGAGAACTTCCGCGTCGAGCGGACGGAGCCCGCCGCTTGAAGAGCGCCGTCATCGTCTTCCCCGGTTCAAATTGCGACCGCGACCTCGCCGTGGCGATCGAACAGGTGACGGGCCGCGCGCCGGCGATGGTCTGGCACCGCGAGACGGCCCTGCCCGACGGGACCGACTTCATCGCGCTGCCCGGCGGTTTTTCCTACGGCGACTATCTTCGCTCCGGAGCCATGGCGGCGCGCTCGCCGATCATGCGGGCGGTCGCCGACGCGGCGGGACGCGGCGTGCCGCTGCTCGGCGTGTGCAACGGCTTCCAGGTGCTGACCGAAACGGGACTTCTTCCCGGGGCGCTGATGCGCAACGCGGGCCTGAATTTCGTCTGCCGGCCGGTGCCGCTCAAGGTCGAGAACAGCCAGAGCCTGTTCACCTCGCAATATGATTCCGGCGAGGAAATCCTCATCCCGGTCGCCCACCACGACGGCAACTTCCAGGCGGATCCGGAAACCCTCGACCGGCTGGAAGGCGATGGTCGTGTCGCCTTTCGCTACCTCGATGAGGTCAACGGCTCGGCGCGCAGTATCGCGGGCATCCTCAACGATGCCGGCAATGTGCTTGGGATGATGCCGCATCCGGAGCGCGCCTTGGAAAAAGCGCACGGCAACACCGACGGAAAGCGCCTGTTCGAAGGCCTGCTGGAGACCGTCGCGGCCTAGGCGCGCCGCTTGATGCGAACCTGGTGACAGCCCGCCTCGCCAGGCGGCAGCATGCACATGAAGAGCCGGTCGGGACCTTCGCGGTCGACGACGACCATCTTCTGCTCGAACGTCTCGGGATGGGTGAACACGACGATGGTCGCGGCACTCGCCGGTCGAGCGGCAAACGCGCCCGAAAGCCCGGCAACGACTAGGAACGCAAACCGCATTAGAAACCCCCGTTTCACCCCTCAGGCTGGATCACCCGCCGCCGTTGAACGCTAAATGAACGCGCTGCTCTGCGTCAAACCGTCGGTCGCCGGAACCGAAGATTGTTGGCGTTTGGCGCACTGTAGTAGCTAGCGTCGGCGGTCCGCAGGTCGCCAGCAGCTTTGGGCTTCACATGCGGAACCAGGCGAACAGGATGCTTGCAACAAGCGTCAGAATGCCGGCGGCCAAAGCAACGGCGGCACTCACTCCCGCGCGTCGCGCGTAGGCAATGGTGATTCCGAGCTTGACGGTCATGTTCAGGACGATGGTGCCGGCCAGCGCCATTGCGCCCATCGAAGTCGCGATCTGGCCCGGGGTGAGGCCGCTGGCGGTCACGATGGCAACATCGACGTCCATGCTTCCCATGATCAGCAACAGAACGGCCAGTCCCTGTTCTCCGAAGCGGTCCTGCGCCCAAGCAGCTGCGACGGCAGCGACCGCGATGAACAGGACGAAGGCTAGCGCGGGCACAAGCGCGATCGGATTGCCGGGCGGCGAAGGCGGCTCGTCCCGCGGCGCCTCACGAAGGAGCCAAAGGCCGGTGGCCGCCGTGACAACCAGGGCCGGGAATATGATCGCCGCGAACCATGGAAGAAAACGGGTGGCGAGCACCGCGACGAGAATGAGCACGCGGACGAACATGACGGCGGAGGCAAGCGCGATTCCCGCCGGTTCCAGTCCCGCCGTCGCCCGGGCACCAAGACGCTGGGCGAGCGACTGCGTCACGGCCGTAGAGCTGTAGAGGCCACCGATCAGGGCGGTGGCGATCGTGCCATGCCGAGATCCGAATATCCGGTTCGCGACATAGCCGAGAAACGAAAAGCCGGTGACTAGAACGACGACCAGCCATAGCTTCTGCGGATTCCACGCGCCGTACGGCCCATAGCTGCCGCTCGGCAGGAATGGCAGGATCGCCCCGGCAATCACCGCAAATCGCGCCAGGGCTTTGACATCCTCTTCGGCGAGCCTGCCCACGACCCGGTGCACCTCCGTCTTGAGTGCCAGGAGGAGCGTCACGAGCGTCGCGCCGACGATTGCCAAGGCGGCGTTTCCACTCCCCGCGAGGAAACCAAGCCCAAGGGTCGCGATGCCGGCGATCGGACTGGTTGCATCGGTGCGGGTCTTCAGGTCGGGCCGGTTTGCGTAACCGAGCACGAGAATGATTGCGGCTCCGGCGATGATCGCACCGGACGCGAGCTCCTGGCCCTGACTTCCGAGCAGCCCGGCGATGCCCGAAAGCATGCCCAGAAGCGTGAACGTCCGGATGCCCGCGACGCGCGAGCCCTCCCGCACGTCGCGCAGGTTGAAGCCGCGCTCAATCCCGATCAGCAGCCCGCAGGCCACGGCCGCGCCGAGGGCCAGCGCGTGCCCATACCAGTCACCGTTCAAGGCAGGTTTTCCGTTTCGCTGCCATTTCTGACTTGTTCTGCCAAAGAACGGCTTGTGCAAGCGCCGAAGGATGCGGACGCAGCGCCACGTCAGGGAAGATCCAGCACTGCGGCATTTTTCTTGCACGAGAAATGGCGCGCCCGGCAGGATTCGAACCTGCGACCCCAAGCTTAGAAGGCTCGTGCTCTATCCGACTGAGCTACGGGCGCGCGCCGCTTCGACACTAGCTGCATTGCACGCATTGAAAAACCACTAGTGCGAAGGCGCTCCTTGCGGTTAGCTTCGCGGCGAAGATCAAGCGGGGGACGGGAATGCTCAGACAAGTTGCGATCGGCGCGGTGGCCTTGGCCGCATTGCTTCCCGCCCAGTCCCAGGCTCAGGAACAGCAACCGGCCGAGCTCGTCCTTTACCCCAAGGGTAATTTCAAGGGTGCCGGATATTCCGTTGCCGGCGCCTCGCAATCCATGCGCGTGTTCACCGTGCGCAGCGTCAAGATCCCGGATGGTCAAGCGTGGGAGCTGTGCAGCGGCAACACGTTCAGCGGCTGCAAGGAATTTCAGCAGTCCGATCCGGCGATGGTGATGAACGTCCGCTCCGTGCGCCCGGTCGCCCCCAAGATCACGACCGTCGGCGCATCCGTCGGGGCTGTGGTGACCGGCCCCAACCCGTCGCTTCGCGGAATGGCCAGCGAGTTCTTCGTCGCCCCCGACGATCGCGGAGCGCGCATCGAGGTTCCCGAGGGCACGGCCGAGGCCATGTCACGGCGCGCGCAGACCTTCTGCCGCTCGCGCGGATGGCGCACGAATGCCTACGCGCGGCTTCAAACTATTGAAGGCAGGTCGTTTCTAGCCGACGTGCTTTGCGCTGACTCGGCAAATTGAGCTAGGCAGCGACACAGCGAATCACCGTAGGGGCATTGCTCCCTCGCGCTTACCAGCCAGTTTCAGGGAGTTGAAAATGTCCGTTCTGTTTGCGTTGCTTCTCGCTTCCACCCCGACCGCCAATCCCGCACCGACCGTGGAGAAGAAGCCGCGGCTCAGGTGCGAGTGGATTCACGAAGTCGGCACCTCGCGCCCGCGCCGGGTCTGCGAAAAGCGCGTCCAGGCGAAGCCCGTCGAGCAGCCGAAGCCGGCCGCACAGGCGAGTGACGTGAACCAGCCGGCTCCCGATCATTCGCAGCATCAGAAGGGCACCAACGAGTAGCCCCGCTCCGGCCGTCTGCGAGCGGCCGCTATTGTTCGACGAGCGTCCTTGCGGCCGTTCGCCCGTTGGCTAGGGTCGGCGGCGATCCCGCCTGCCCTGAAGGATGCCCAATGGACCGTCGTCAGTTCCTCGCCAGCGGAAGCGCCGCTGCGCTAACCCTGCCGTTCGTCTCGACCCCCTTGTTCGCCCAGGCCGCCGGATCGGGCGACGCGGAGCTGAACAGGCGCTTCGAGGCCATCTTCCAGGAGCAGGTCCGCACCAACCCGTACCTCGCGACCTATACGGGCCTGGACAAGGGCGAGCTCGCGCCGCTCAAGTCGCAGCTCGACACGCGCCCGAACAGGCAGGCGCGTCTCGAAGAGATCGCGCGCACGAACAAGTTCGTCGCCAGCCTCGAGAGCGTCGATCCGGTCACGCTGAGCCCGGCCGCGGCCCTCAACCGCGAAGTCGTGATCTGGGATCTGAAGACGAGCAACGTCGGCCCGGAGCGCTTCGACGTCTCCAACCCGCAAAGCCCTTACGTGATCACCCAGCAGGACGGCGCCTATTTCTCTGGCCCGGACTTCCTCCATTCGGCGCACACGGTCGAAACGGCGGCCGACGCGGAAGCGTATCTCTCGCGTCTGGCGCAATTCGCGACCGTTCTCGAGCATGAGACCACGGAGCAGCAGCGTCAGGCGGCGCGCGGCTTCCTTGCTCCGGCCTGGTCGCTCGACCTGGCGCTCAACCAGATGCGCGAGCTTCGCGCTCCGGCTCCGGCCGAAAGCGGAATGGCGACGTCGCTTTCGGAGCGGGCCGCGGCGAAGAACATCGCCGGCAATTGGCGCGCGCGGGCAGCCGAGATCGTCGAGAAGCAAATCTATCCCGTGCTCGACACGCAGATCGCAGCCGTCCAGGCGCTGCGCCCGAAGAGCCAGGCCGGAGACGGAATCTGGCGCGTTCCCAACGGCGCGGAGATCTATGCGGCCGCGCTCGCCGAGGCGACGACGACCAATTACAGCGCCGACGAGATCCACCAGCTCGGCCTTCAGCAGGTCGCGGAGATCAGCGCCGAGCTGGACAAGATCCTGCGCAGCGCGGGCTACACCAGCGGCTCGGTCGGCGAGCGGCTGACCGCGCTCAACAAGTCGGCAGCGCAGCTGTACCCGAACACGGATGCGGGCCGTTCCGAGCTGCTCGCCAGCCTCAACGCCGGCATGGCCGATATGGCCACCCGGCTTCCGCGCGCCTTCCACAATCCGCCGAAGGACCCTCTCGAAATCCGTCGAGTCCCACCGGAGATCGAGGCCGGTGCGTCGAACGGCTATTACCGCCCGGCGTCGCTCGATGGCTCGCGCCCGGCGATCTACTTCATCAACCTCAAGTCGACCGGCGATTGGCCGAAATATTCGCTTCCGGCGCTCACCTATCACGAAGGCAATCCTGGTCATCATTTGCAGAACAGCATCACGCAGGGTTCGGCCGAGATCCCGATGCTTCGTCGGATCGCCTTCTACTCGGCCTATGGCGAGGGTTGGGCGCTCTACGCCGAGCAGGTCGCCGATGAGCTCGGCGCCTACAAGGGCATCGAGCGCGCGGGCTATCTGCAATCCTTCCTGTTCCGCGCGGAACGTCTGGTCGTTGATACCGGGCTTCACCACAAGCGCTGGACCCGCGAGCAGGCGATCGACCACATGGCCGCGGCGACCGGCTTCGCCCGCCCGCGCGTGCAGCGCGAGGTGGAGCGCTACTGTGCCTCGCCGGGCCAGGCCTGCAGCTACAAGATCGGACACATCGCCTGGACCCGCGCCCGCGCCAAGGCGCAGCAGGCGCTCGGGTCCCGCTTCGACATCCGCGACTTTCACGACATCCTCAAGGAAGGCGCGATGCCGCTGACGATTTTCGAGCGGCGCGTCGACGAGCGGATCAAGGCGAAGCTGGCGGCCGTCTGACGCCGGTCCGACGATCGCGGCGCCTTTTTTGCGGGGCCGGCAAATTTGCGGTGTCCGACCCTTTAGGGACGCTCGTTCGCGCCGGCTGGCCGGGCTAGCTCGGCGTAGTCCTCGCCGAAGATTTCCGCGGCCTCGTCGCGATCCTCCTCGCTGAACGGCTGCGGGGCCGCGAGCCGAAGGATGATCCAGCCGGCGATTGCCGACAGAAGCGACCCGGCGAGCGTTCCGAGCTTCGCCTGCTCGATCGATTGCGGCGAGCCCTCGAACGCCAATGCGCCGATGAACAGGCTCATGGTGAAGCCGATCCCGCACAACACGGCCGCCCCGTAGAGTTCGCTCCACCGGGCGCTCGGCGGCATTGGGGCGAGCTTCACCCGGATAGCCAGCCAGATCGCGCCGCAGACGCCGATCTGCTTGCCAAGGAACAGCCCGGCAATGATCGCGAGCGGCAGCGGCTGCATAATCTCGTTCAGGCTGCCGACGTGCACGCCAGCGCTCGCAAGCCCAAACAAGGGCATGATCCCGAACATAACCCAGGGATGGATCGCGTGCTCGAGGCGCTTGAGCGGCGAGCGGGCCTCGCCCAGCCCGAGAGGCACCGTAAGCGCTGCGAGCACTCCCGCGATCGTCGCGTGGATGCCGCTCGCGAGCATCGCGTACCACAGCAGCGCAAAGCCGATCAGGTAGGGCGTAAGCCGCCGCACCCCGAACAGGTTCATCCCGGCCATTCCCGCAAGCACGACGGCCGCCGCGAAAATCGCCATGGGATCGAGGTCGGCCGTGTAGACCAGAGCGATGATCAGGACGGCGCCCACATCGTCGATGATGGCAATGGTGACGAGGAGCAGCTTGACCGCGGGATTGGCGCGGCTTCCGAGAAGCGCGAGGACTCCGACCGCGAAGGCGATGTCCGTCGCCGACGGGATCGCCCAGCCCCGGATCAGCGCCGGATCGGCTCCGGTTACCGCAAGATAGATGATCGCCGGAACGATCATCCCCGCCGCCGCTGCGAGGATCGGTAGCCGCCGCTCCGCCGGCGACGACAGCCTGCCATCGTACCACTCGCGCTTCACCTCGAGCCCGACCAGCAGGAAGAAGATCGCCATGAGGCCGTCGGCGATCCAGTGGTGGATCGACATTGGTCCGAAGCGCGGCATGGCCGGTCCGAACCTCGTTTCCAGCAGGTGGTGATAAGGCTCGGCGAGGCTGCTGTTCGCCAGCACCAAAGCTGCCGCGGAGGCGGCAATCAGAAGGAGGCCGGCATTCCTTTCCTCTCTCTGGGTGGCTTGTGGATTGTCGGACATGCTCCCACCCCTAGCGGACCGGACCAGCTTTGAAAGTTCTAGTCGACTTCCGCCGTCTTGCTGACTTCGTGACCGCAGCCTAAGGCCCGCGGCCATGCATCAGTTCGAGCTCACCGAGGACCAGCTCCAGATCCAGGAGATGGCGCGCAAGTTCACCGCCGACGCGATCACCCCCAACGCGGCCGAATGGGACGAGAAGCACATTTTCCCGCGCGACACGATCCGCGAGGCTGCGGAGCTCGGCTTCGGCGCCATCTACGTCAGCGAGGAGAGCGGCGGCATCGGCCTTGGTCGCTTGGAAGCCGCGCTGATCATGGAGGCGATGGCCTACGGCTGCCCCTCGACCAGCGCGTTCATCTCCATCCACAACATGGCGTCGTGGATGATCGACCGCTTCGGCTCAGCCGAAGTGAAGCAGAAATACCTGCCGTCGATGATCACGATGGAGAAGATCGGCAGCTACTGCCTGACCGAGCCTTCGTCCGGGTCAGACGCGGCGGCGCTCAAGACGAAGGCCGTGCTCGACGGTGATCATTATGTCGTGTCCGGCTCCAAGGCGTTCATCTCCGGGGGCGGCGAGAGCGAGGTCTACGTGACCATGGTCCGCTCCGGCGACGACGGGCCCAAGGGCATTACGGCGCTGGTCATCGAGAGGGACATGAAGGGCGTCAGCTTCGGTGCCCAGGAGAAAAAGCTCGGCTGGCATTCGCAGCCGACGGCGCAGGTCAATTTCGATGAAGTCCGCGTGCCCGTCGCCAACCGCGTCGGCGGTGAGGGCGAGGGCTTTCGCATCGCGATGATGGGCCTCGACGGCGGGCGGCTGAACATCGGCGCCTGCTCATTGGGCGGTGCGCAGCGCTGCCTCGACGAGGCCGTGACCTACACCAAGGACCGCAAGCAGTTCGGCCAGGCGATCGCCGAGTTCCAGGCGACGCAGTTCACGCTTGCCGACATGGAGACCGAGCTGCAGGCCGCGCGCTACCTTCTGTACGTCGCGGCGGCGAAGGTCACTGCCAACGCTCCCGACAAGACGCGCTTCGCGGCCATGGCCAAGCGCCTCGCGACGGACACCGGCTCATCCGTCGTCGACCGTGCGCTCCAGTTGCATGGCGGCTACGGCTATTTGCAGGACTATCCGATCGAGCGCTTCTGGCGCGACCTTCGAGTCCACTCGATCCTCGAGGGCACCAATCAGGTCATGCGCATGATCGTCAGCCGGGAAATGCTGCGGCAGTAAGATGAACAAGACGAAGCCGACACTCCCGTTCGATCCCTTCGCGCTCGCCCAGGCCGCTGGCGAGGCGGCGATCGGCCTTGCCGCGCGCCCTGGCGAGCTGCTCGACGTCCAGCTCGACGCGGCGAAACAATGGAGCGATTTCTGGAGCGGCGCGCTGTCCGGGAAACCCAGCGAGAAGCCGCGCGACCGGCGCTTCTCGGCACAGGAATGGCAGGACGATCCGTATTACCGCGCGATCCGCGACGCCTATCTGCTCGCCTCGAAGCAGCTTCGGGAGACCGTGGACAAGACCGCGGGGAGTGGGTCGCAGGGCGCGATGGCCCGCTTCCTTCTGGACCAATATCTGAATGCAATCTCACCCTCCAATTTCGCCGCCACCAACCCGGAAGTGGTGAAGCGCACGAAGGAGACGGGCGGCGCCAACCTCGTCCAGGGTTTCCTGAACCTCCTCGAGGACGTCGGCAGCGGCAAGGGCATCGTCCAGCGCCGCACCGACCCCGACGCGTTCGAGAAGGGGAAGACCGTGGCGGCGACGCCGGGGGCGGTCGTCTACGAGAATGCGCTGTTCCAGCTCATCCAATATTCGCCATCGACGGACAAGGTCGCGGCCGAGCCTCTGCTCTACGTCCCGCCGCTGGTGAACCGGTACTACATGATCGACCTCGTCCCGCGGCAGAGCCTGGTCAAATGGCTGGTCGACGAAGGCCGGACCGTGTTCGTCATCAGCTGGGTGAACCCAGGCGACGAGCATAAGAACAAGGACGTCGGCGACTATGTGCTCGAAGGCGTCGTCGAAGCGATCATGGAGGTTCGCAAACGGACCAACTCCGCGCCCGATCTGTTCGCCTTCTGCCTTGGCGGAACCCTGGTTGCCACGGCGCTCGCCTGGCTGGCGGCGAAGGGCCGCGCAAAGGACGTCAACAGCGCCACCTTGATAGGTTCGCTCGTCGATTTCTCGGACATGCGCGACTGGGCGGCGTTCGTTCACGAGAGCCATCTGTCCGCGCTGGAACTGCACCTGGAGCGCCAGGGCTATGCCGACAGCCTGGAGCTTCAGCGCCTGTTCGCGGCGATGCGGGCCAACGATTTGATCTGGTCGTCGGTGGTCAATCATTATCTGCTCGACCGCCCCGCGCCGCCGTCGGACCTGCTCTACTGGTTCGAGGACGGAGCCCGGATCCCCGCCGCCTTCCTCAAGAGCTACAACCGGGACCTGCTGCTCAACAACAAGCTGAAGGAGCCGGCTGGTTTCGCCGTTGGTGGCACGCCCATCGACCTTGCCGCGATCGAGACTCCCATGCTGGTGATCGCGCTCAAGGACGATCACGTCTCGGCCTGGGAAGCGGTCTATCAGGGGGCGCGGCATCTCGGCGCCGATTTCGTCCTCGGCGGGTCGGGCCACAACGCAGGCGTGATCAATCCGCCGGCAGCCAACAAGCATGGTTTCTGGACCAATGCCGATCACCCCGAAGATGCGAATGAATGGCTTGAAACGGCTAGCCGGCACGAGGGCAGCTGGTGGCCCTGGTGGACCGAGTGGCTGGGCTCGAAGGGCAGCGGCAAGGCTGTCGCCGCGCGTGAGCCGAAGGACCCGATCGAGCCTGCGCCCGGCCGTTACGTGATGATGCCCTGATGGATGCCGTGACGACTTCTTCCGACGTGATCGCTGTCAAGGAACGCCTCGCCGGGCGGCTCCGCCTCAACCGTCCGAAGGCACTGCACAGCCTCAACCGCCAGATGGTGCGGGACATGGCGAGCGCGCTGATCGAATGGCGCGACGATCCCGACGTTCGGATCGTCCTGATCGACCATGCCGAGGGCCGCGGCTTTTGCGCCGGCGGCGACGTCGTCGGCATCTCCCAGGATGTCGATGGGCATGAAGCGGCGGCGCGCGCCTTCTTCTTCGACGAATATCGCCTCAACCACCTCGAATATACCTATCCCAAGCCGGGCGTCGCCTTCATGGACGGAGTGACGATGGGCGGCGGTGTCGGCATAGCCTGCCCCTGCCGCTACCGCGTCGCAACCGAGCGCACGATCCTCGCCATGCCCGAGACGACGATCGGCATTTTCCCCGACGTCGGCGGAGGGCGGTATCTGTCGCGCCTGCGCGGGCGGCTGGCGCAATTCCTCGCGCTGACCGGTGCCCGGCTCGACGGCGCCGAATGCCTGCGCCTCCGCCTGGCGACCCATTACCTTCCGTCGGACCGGCTCGAAGAGGCAAAGGAGCGGATCGTCGAGCAGCCGTTCCGGACTCAGGCCGTGCTCGACGAGCTGAGCGAGGAATATGTTCCCGAGGCCCGCATCATGGGCAATTTGCGGAAGATCGACCGCTATTTCGCGTCCGACCGCCTGGAGGACATCCTCGATACGCTCGATGCCGCCGCGGCCGATGGCGACGAGTGGGCCGCGCAGGAAGCGAAGACGATCCGCGCCAAGTCGCCGACCGCCTGCAAGGTCAGCCTGAAGCTGCTCCAGGAAAGCCCGTACCAACTCCATTTCGTCGACGAGATGCGGATGGAATATGGCATCATGGTCCGCCTGATCCATCACCCGGACTTCAAGGAAGGCGTCCGGGCGCTCCTGATCGACAAGGACAATTCGCCCAACTGGCAGCCGGCGCGTCCCGAGGTCATCGGCGACCGCGACGTCGACGCATTCTTCGAACCTCTGCCGCCCGAAGAGCAGTGGCGGCCATTCGATTTCTAGGGAGCGAGAATGAGCTACGAAACGGTCCTGGTGGAGAAGCGCGGCGCGGTGACGCTCGTCACGCTGAACCGCCCGCAGGCGCTGAACGCGCTCAACAGCGTTGTGCTGAAAGAGCTGATCGACGTCTTCGCGGCCTATGATGCGGATGACAGCCAGCGCTGCCTGGTTCTAACGGGATCGGAGAAGGCGTTCGCCGCTGGCGCCGACATCAAGGAAATGCAGGCGCAGGGCTTCGCCGACATGTACTCCGCGAACTTCTTTGGCGGATGGGAGCAGGTCACCGCGACCCGCAAGCCGTGGATCGCGGCGGTCGCGGGTTACGCGCTCGGCGGGGGCTGTGAGGTCGCGATGATGGCCGACTTCATCATCGCCGCCGACACGGCCAAGTTCGGCCAGCCCGAGATCAAGCTCGGGGTCACGCCCGGCATGGGCGGATCGCAGCGTCTCGCGCTCGCGGTGGGCAAGGCAAAGGCGATGGAGATGTGCCTCACCGGCCGGATGATGGACGCCGCCGAGGCAGAGCGCTCCGGCCTCGTCGCCCGCGTCGTTCCCGCCGCCGGCTTCCTCGACGAGGTGATGAAGATCGCCGAGGCGATCGCCGGAATGGCGCCGCTCGCCGCCATCGCCACCAAGGAGATGGTCAACGCAGCGTTCGAGATGCCGCTCAGCCAGGGCATCCGCTTCGAGCGCCGCCTGTTCCACGGGTTGTTCGGGACCGAGGACCAGAAGGAAGGGATGAGCGCCTTCGTCGAAAAGCGGCCGGGCAACTGGAAGGGTCGCTGAGGATGGCGAAGATCGCATTCATCGGCCTCGGCCACATGGGCGGCGGGATGGCGCCGAACCTCGTGAAGGCGGGCCATGAAGTTCGCGCCTTCGATCTGAGCGAGGAGGCGTTGGCCCGCGCGGTCGAGCAGGGCTGCGCTCGCGCCGGCTCGACGGAGGAGGCGGTAAAAGATGCCGACGTCGTGGTGACCATGCTGCCCGCGGCGAAGCATGTGCTCGAGGTCTACCGCAGCCAGGTGCTGGGCAAGGCTCCGGCGAGCGCGCTTCTGATCGATTGCTCGACCATCGACGTCGCGTCGGCGCGGTCGATCGAGGAGGAAGCGGCGGCGCAAGGCTACACGATGGTCGATGCGCCCGTGTCGGGCGGCATTGCCGCGGCGGCGTCCGGCAACCTCGCCTTCATGGTCGGCGGATCGGACGAAGCGTTCGAACGCGCGCAGCCCGCCCTCGAACCGATGGCCAAGGCTGTAATCCATGCCGGCGGTCCCGGCGCGGGCCAGGCGGCTAAGATCTGCAACAATATGATCCTCGGGGCGACGATGATCGTCACTTGCGAGGCCTTCGTGATGGCGCAGAAGCTGGGGCTCGACCCGAAGGTCTTCCACGCGATCGCGTCCAACGCGTCGGGCCAGAGCTGGTCGATGACCGCCTACACGCCGGTCCCAGGCGTCGGGCCGGAAACGCCGGCCGATCATGACTATGAAGGCGGCTTCGCGGCGGCCCTGATGCTCAAGGACCTCAAGCTCGCGATGGACGCCGCGGAGCACGCCGGCGCCTATACGCCGATGGGCGCCGAGGCGCAGGAGCTCTTCCAGCGTTTCGTCAATCTCGGCGGAGGCTCGAAGGACTTCTCCGGAATCATCAAGATGCTGGACGACAGCTGGAAGGCCATCTCACAGCCTTAGGTTACAGGAGTAGGAGTGCACATGCGCAAGAGCGTCCTGATTGCCGCCGCGACCATTTCCCTGCTGAGCGCATGCCGCGAGCAGGTCGGCGACAACGAACCCCAAGTGGCGGCCGCGAACGAGGCGGCGCCGGCGCCGGTCGCGGAAAATGCGCCCACTCCTCCGCCACCGGCGACCAAGGAGGAAGCTTTGAAGCTCATGCATGACCGGCATGAGGGGATGGAGAAGATCGGCAAGGCGACGAAGGCGATCGGAGCGGAGATCAAGAAGGAGGATCCCAACTTCGGGACGATCCGGACCAATGCCGACATCATCAACGACCTCGCGGCGAAGTCGGAGCACTGGTTTCCTGCCGGCACCGGGCCGGACATCGGCAAGACGCGAGCCAAGGCGGAGATCTGGCAGAAGCCCGAGGATTTCGCAGCTAAGGACCGCGACTTCCGCCAGGCGGCCCAGGCCTTCACCGGGTCGGCCAACAGCGCTGACGTGAACTCGATCAAGCCCGCCTTCGCGGTGCTGGGCAAAACTTGCAAGGCGTGCCACGATTCCTACCGGACCGAGAAAAAAGAGCATGACTGAGGCGGCCGGGGAGGCCGCTCCGGAACCGCGAAAGGTCGCCGTTTGGGATCTGCCGACGAGGCTGTTCCACTGGACCCTCGTCGGCCTGATCGCCTTCAGTTGGTGGACTGCGGAGGAGCATTACGACGACCTCCACATCTGGTCGGGGCTCGCCGTCCTGTCGCTGCTGATCTTCCGGATCCTGTGGGGCATCGTCGGAAGCTCGACGGCGCGCTTCGCCAGTTTCGTCCGCGGTCCCAGAGCCGTGCTTGGTTACCTCCGGGGTCATTGGCGCGGGATCGGCCACAATCCGCTGGGAGCGCTGAGCGTCATCGCCCTTCTCGGCCTGACTGCTGTGCAGGTCGGGCTCGGGCTGATTGCCAGCGACGAGGACGGGCTGATGCAGGGACCGCTCGCTTCTCTCGTCAGCCCCCATACGTCGGAAGCGGCCGTCGAACTTCACGACGATCTGTTCGACGTTCTCCTCATCTTCATCGGCATCCACGTCGCAGCGATCATCTTCTACAAATTGCGCGGGAAGAGCCTCCTCCAACCGATGATCACTGGGAAGGGCGATCCGGAAGATGGTGTCGAGCCGATGAAGCCGGGCAAGGGTTGGGCCGCGATCTTCTGCCTGCTGCTTGCCGTCGGGTTCACGCGCTGGGTCATCGCCGGCGCTCCGCCCTTCGGGGGTTGATCGCCGCCCGTAGCGGGACCACATCGCGGTCATGTTGATCCGCACCGAGCAGACGCCGAACCCCGCAACCCGCAAGTTCCTCCCCGATGGACAAGTGATGGAGGCGGGGACGCGCGACTTCCCGGACGCGGAGTCCGCGGAAGCTTCACCGCTTGCCTCGGCCCTGTTTTCGAGCGGGTCCGTCGAGGGCGTGTTCTTCGGCCGCGACTTCATTTCGGTGACGGCAGCGCCGGGCGTGTCGTGGGGCGATCTCGAGCCCGTCGTGCTCGAAACCCTGCTCGATCATTTCGTCAGCGGCGCGTCCTTGTTCGTGCAAGGGACGGCCGCGGGCATTCACATCGACGATGCGCCTGCCGTGGAGGAAGACCCCGCCGACGCCGACATCATCGACCAGATCAAGGAACTGATCGAGACGCGCGTGCGCCCGGCGGTGGCGCAGGACGGCGGCGACATCGTCTATCGCGGCTACAAGGACGGCCGGCTCTATCTCGGAATGCAGGGCGCCTGCTCGGGCTGTCCTTCGTCGACCATCACCCTCAAGCGCGGCATCGAGAACCTCATCCGCCACTACGTTCCCGAGGTCGAATCCGTCGAAGCGGTCTGAGGGCGGGATTTACCCACTTGCCGCGTGCCGGTTCATGTGAACACACTCAACCCCTGGGAGGTGAGTTGAGGAATCGGTCGTGATCCTGGCCATCGATACTTCGACTGCAGGATGCAGCGCCGCGCTGTTCGACAGCGCCGGAGCGTGCATTGCCCAGCGCGACGAGATGATCGGCCGGGGCCATAGCGAGCGGCTGGTGCCGATGCTCGACGAGCTTCTCGGCGGAAAGCGCGCCGATTCAATCCTGGTCGGGGTCGGTCCGGGAAGCTTCACCGGGATCCGCGTCGGCCTGGCCGCTGCGCACGGCCTGTCGATCGCCTGGGGCTGCGAGTTGAACGGGCTTTCCTCGCTTGCGCTTCTCGCCGCCGGCGCTCAGTCGGAGCGCGACATCGCCGCAGCAGTGAACGGCGGGCATGGCGAGTTGTTCGTCCAGCAATTCGCGGCTGGCACGCTGGAACCGACGAGCGAGCTTTTCAACCTGCCGCCGGCCGAAGCCGCCCGAAAAATCGATGCGGACCTCGTCGCCGGTCCTGGAGCTCAGGCGCTGGTCGAGGCGCGGGGGACCGGCCAAGCGGTTGACGGCTGGCCGAGCGCCCGGAACGCGCTGCGCTTGCCGAAGCAGCTTCGCTCGCTTCAGCCGCGGCCGATCTACGCGCGCGATCCCGACGCGCGCGCGAAGGTTGCGGCATGAACGCAACCGCCGCCTCCAGCGCCGAGCTGCAGATCGAGAGTGGCGGCTCGCGCGATCTCGATTCCGTCATCGAGATCATGAATGCCGCGTTCGATGAGAGGTTTGGCGAGGCCTGGACGAGATCGCAATGCGCCGGAATCCTGCCGATGCCGGGCGTGCGTCTGGTCGTCGCTCGATTCGGGGATGGGCGCGCCGCCGGCTTCGCCCTCTACCGGACGATCCGCGACGAGGCCGAGCTTTTGCTCCTCGCCGTTTCGCCGGAGTTTCGCCGGCGCGGCATAGGCAAAATGCTTCTCGACCAATTCCTGGACCAGGCTCGCGATAACGGCGCCGGACGAGTTCACCTTGAAGTTCGTGAAGGAAATCCGGCAGTTATTATGTATCGCCTCGCCGGTTTCAGCGTGGCTGGCCGGCGCCACAAATATTATCATGGTCGCTTTGGCGGTGAATTCGACGCGCTGACACTATCGCGCGACATTTGATTATGGTTAATCAAAAGCAATAGCGGCTTGCTATTGTTGCGCTTGGAACTATCTCCTAATAGAAGCACTTACGATCCGGATTATGTTCGGTTCGAGTTTTTGCTCGGGGAGAAGTTTCAAAATGAACGGGAATGAAGGAGCGGAAGACACGCTGCTTACGCTGACGGCGGACATTGTTGCCGCTCATGTCAGCAACAATAGTGTCGCGGTGAATGACCTGCCGAATCTCATTCAGAACGTGCACTCGGCGTTGAGCGGTATTTCGGCGAGCAGCTCTGCTCCCGAAGCAAGGCCGGAACCCAAGGTTTCGATCCGTTCTTCGATCAAGCCGGACTACATCGTCTGCCTCGAAGACGGGAAGAAGCAGAAGATGCTCAAGCGGCATCTCATGACCAATCACGGAATGACGCCGGACGAATATCGCCAGAAATGGGGACTTGCCGCCGACTATCCGATGGTCGCTCCGAACTATGCCGAACAGCGGCGGACGCTCGCCAAGTCGATCGGTCTCGGCACCAAGCGCCGCAAGACGCGCGGACGCGCCAAGTCGAGCTGATCGAAAAAGGGGGCGGTGATGCGCCCCGTTTCCTTTGACGCTGCGACGTGCTCGGCTTAACTGAATAACATGACCCGGAAGATCGATATCGAGGCCCTGTGTGCCGACAAAGGCCTGCGGATTACTGAGCAGCGGCGCGTAATCGCCAAGGTGCTTGGCGAGAGCGAGGATCATCCGGACGTCGAGACGCTTCACGAGCGAGCGGCGGCGGTCGATCCCAACATCTCGATCGCGACCGTTTACCGGACCGTCCGGCTGTTCGAGGAAGCGGGGATCCTGGAGCGCCACGAGTTTGGCGACGGCCGCTCGCGCTATGAGGCTGCGTCCGACGCGCATCACGACCATCTGATCGACGTCGAGACCGGCTCGGTCATCGAGTTCGTCGACGAGGAGCTCGAGCTGCTGCAGAAGCGGATCGCCGAGAAGCTCGGCTTCCGCCTCGTCGACCATCGCATGGAGCTGTACGGCGTCGCGCTCGACCGAAGCCGCTAAGCCCGGCTCGAACAGCTCGCAGGTGCGGGCCGCGGTTCGCAGCCTCCTTCTCCTCCTGCTGTTCGCCATCATCGGGCCGATCCACGTCGCCACCAGGCGGCTAGTCGGGCGGTCGCACTGGCCGCGCCGTTTCCTTGGCGCAGCGGGGTGGATCGTCGGCGCCCGGGTGACGGTGCGAGGCGAGCCGCTCAAGCCACGGACGCTTCTCATCAGCAATCACGTCAGCTGGCTCGACATCCTCGTGCTCGGCGGGGCGACGGGGACGGCGTTCGTGTCGAAGGACAATCTCGGCCACGGAGTGATCCACTGGCTCGCCGACCAGAATTCGACGCTCTACATCAGCCGCGAGGACCGCAGGGGCTCGAAGGACCAGGCCGTCGCGATCGCGCGCGCCGCCGAGCTGGACCAACCGATCACATTGTTCCCGGAAGGCACGACCGGGCCGGGCGACCACATGCTTCCGTTCCGCTCCTCGCTCCTCGAAGCGGCGTCGCACGCCTCGCGGGATGTCGAGATCCGACCCCTGGCGATCGAATATGGCGATGCGGCCACTGAAGTCGGCTGGCATGGGGAGAGCGGGAAGGAGAATGTCCTGCGCATTCTCGGTCGCCGGGGCACGTTGAAAATCGTCGTGAATTTGCTTCCGCCGCTCGACCGGACTAGCGACCGCAAGGCGTTGGCGCAGAAGGCGCGCGACGCGATTGCCGAAACCCTCGCTTCAAGTCGCGGCTCGGCGCCCCTATACCCGGACCAGTGATGAATCCCGTTCCAAAGAGCTTTCGAGTCAAATCCTTCGGCTGCCAGATGAACGTCTACGACGGCGAGCGCATGGCGGAGCTGCTTGGGCAGCACGGCATGACCGCCGCCGGCGAGGGCGAGGATGCCGACCTCGTCGTCCTCAACACCTGCCACATCCGCGAGAAGGCCGCCGAGAAAGCCTATTCGGACGTTGGACGTTTGCGGCGCGAGGACGGATCCAAGCCGCTGATCGCTCTCGCCGGCTGCGTCGCCCAGGCCGAGGGCGCGGAAGCCGCGAAGCGCTCGCCGATGATCGACATGGTCGTCGGCCCCCAGGCCTATCATCGGCTTCCGGCGATGATCGAAGACGCGGTTCGCGGGCGGAGGCCGGTCGACACCGACATGCCGGCCATCTCCAAGTTCGACGCCTTCCCCAGGCGCCGCCGGGCCAATCCAAGCGCCTTCCTCACGGTGCAGGAAGGCTGCGACAAGTTCTGCACCTATTGCGTCGTTCCCTACACGCGCGGTGCGGAGATTTCGCGGCCATGGGCGGACATCGTCGCCGAGGCGCATGAGCTGGTCGACGCCGGCGCCCGCGAGATCGTGCTGCTCGGCCAGAACGTGAATGCCTGGGCCGAGGGCGAGCGGGGCCTCGCCGAGCTGATCCGCGCTCTGGCGAAGATTGATGGGCTGGAGCGCATCCGCTACACGACCAGCCACCCCGCCGATATGACGGACGCTCTGATCGCCGCCCACGGCGAGATCGACAAGCTGATGCCCTATCTCCACCTGCCGGTGCAGTCGGGAAGCAACCGCATCCTCAAGGCGATGAACCGCAGCCATACGGCCGAGACCTATCTCGCGACCCTCGAAAAGGTTCGCGCCGCCCGTCCCGACATCGCCTTGTCGGGCGATTTCATCGTCGGCTTCCCGGGCGAGACTGAAGAAGATTTCACCGCGACTCTGAATCTCGTTGACGAAGTCGGCTACGCGTCGGCCTATTCGTTTAAGTACAGCCCGCGGCCGGGCACTCCCGCCGCAACGATGGAGGACCAGATCCAGCCCGAGGTCATGGACGAACGCCTGCAGCGCCTGCAGGCACGGATCACTGCTCACCAGGTCGCGTTCAACCGTGCGAGCATCGGGAAGGAGACCGAGGTCCTAGTCGAACGGAAGGGCAGATATACAGGCCAGATGATCGGGCGTTCCCCCTGGCTCCAGTCGGTTCACGTCGAAACGGATGCCGTTCCGGGCGACATACTGCGCGTGGCCCTGACCGCCGCGGGTCCCAACAGCATGACGGGTGCACTCCTCGCGCAGGTTGCCGCCTGATGGCCCGCCGCGATCCCGCCGCCGTCGCAAACGATGCCGGCCGCGCCCGCCTCGAGCTGGAGTTCGAGCAGCCCTATCTGCTGGGCCCTTTGTTCGGCGACTACGACCGCCACCTGATCACCATCGAGCAGCGGCTCGGAGTGCACATTTCCGCGCGTGGCAATCGCGTTCAGATCGAGGGCGACGCGGACGCCGCGGCCCGTGCGCGCGAGGTCCTCATCGGTCTCTACAACCGGCTCGACCAAGGCCATGACGTCGATGCCGAAGCGGTCGAGGCGGTGCTTGGAATGGCCGTCCAGCCGAACCTCGACGGCATCATCAACGAGGAGGTCGCCTCCCCGCCGCGGGTGATGATCCGCACGCGCAAGAAGACGATCGTCCCGCGCTCGACGACCCAGACGACCTACATGGAAGCGCTGGCCCGCGACGACATGATCTTCGCGCTCGGACCCGCTGGCACCGGCAAGACCTATCTCGCCGTCGCGCAGGCGGTGTCGCAGCTCATCACCGGTTCGGTCGACCGGCTCATCCTTTCTCGGCCGGCGGTCGAGGCGGGCGAACGGCTCGGCTTCCTTCCCGGCGACATGAAGGAGAAGGTCGACCCTTATCTCCGCCCGCTCTACGACGCCCTTTACGACATGCTCCCCACCGAACAGGTCGAGCGGCGCATCGCGTCGGGCGAGATCGAGATCGCCCCGATCGCCTTCATGCGCGGCCGTACCTTGAACGACGCCTTCATCATCCTCGACGAGGCGCAGAACACCACTCCGCAGCAGATGAAGATGTTCCTTACCCGCTTTGGCATGCGCAGCCGGATGGTCATCTGCGGCGACCCGCACCAGACCGACCTTCCGAACGGCGTTACCTCCGGGCTCAACGACGCCGTCGGAAAGCTCGAGGGCATCAAGGCGATCGAGGTCGTGCGCTTCTCGGCCGCCGACGTCGTCCGCCATCCGCTGGTCGGCCGCATCGTCGAGGCCTATGAGGGGCCCATGGCCTGACACGCGCATGATGCTCGAGATCGACATAGAAGCCGACGAGGAATGGGACAGTAGCACCGACTGGTCGCTGCTCGTGCGCAAGGCGGCCGA
>DASUVP010000039.1:0-11331 GCA_036378895.1 Sphingomicrobium sp. | reverse complement strand
TACACCTTCGCGCCCGACCCCGTGACCGGCGTTACGACCGCGTTCGTGACAGGCTCCGCGGGCAATCCGGAGCTTCGGCCGTGGCGCGCCAACGCGGTCGACCTGACGTTCGAGAAGTATTGGGGCAGCAAGGGTTATCTCGCCGCGCAGTTCTTCTGGAAGGATTTGAAGAGCTACGTTTACACCCAGGACGTCCAGGTCCCGGTGACGGATCTTGCGCTTTCCCCGCCCAACCCCGGTTCGGTGGTTGATCCCATCGCGATCCTCAACATCCCGATCAACGGCAAGGGCGGAAAACTCTACGGCGTCGAGTTGGCCGGCACGCTTCCGTTCGAAACGTTCGCTCCGGCCCTCGAGGGTTTCGGCGTGACCGGCGGCGTAAGCTATACCAAATCGAAAATCCGGCCGACTCCGTCACAGCCGCCCTCGGCCTTGCCGGGCTATTCGAAGTGGGTGGTGAACGCGACCGCCTTTTACGAAAGGTACGGCTTCAACGTTCGTGGCAGCGTACGGCATCGCTCGAGCTTCATCGGCGAAGTTTCGGGCTTCGCGGCAAACCGTGTTCGCCGCAACGCCAAGGCGGAAACGATCGTCGACGGACAGGTCGGGTACGAATTCCAGCCGGGCAACTTCCTGCACGGGCTGTCGATCTACCTGCAGGGCCAGAACCTGACCGACGAGCCGTTCGTCACCACGAACCCCGGCGAGCCGGATCAGATCATCGACTTCCAGAAGTACGGAAGGCGCTTCCTGCTTGGAGCGACGTACAAGTTCCAGCCGCCTTCCGTCGCAGCTCCTCCGCCGCCACCGCCGCCTTCGCCGCCTCCGCCGCCTCCGGCGACGCAGACCTGCGCGGACGGGTCGGTGATCCTGGCGACCGAGGCCTGCCCGGTTCCTCCGCCTCCGCCCCCGCCGCCTCCACCGGCGCCGGAGCGCGGCTGATCTCAAGCGGCTCCGGCGGCTGATCCGAGCCGCCGGAGCCCGCATGACGAAAGATCGGCATGAGTGAATTGAGTAAGCTTCGGATCGTCGTTGTGGGCGGCGGGACCGCCGGATGGATGACGGCGGCCGCTCTTTCGCGGTTCTGCGAAGGCGCTTCGATCACTCTGGTCGAATCCGATGAGATCGGGACGGTCGGGGTCGGCGAGGCGACCATCCCGCACATCGTGACCTTCAACCAGGCTCTCGGCATCGACGAGGCGGAGTTCCTCGCCGCGACAGGCGCCACCTACAAGCTCGGCATCGCCTTCGAGGGCTGGGGCGCTCCGAACGAGGGCTATGTCCATGCCTTCGGGCAGGTCGGCCGCGGGATCGGGCTGCTGCCGTTCCATCATTTCTGGCTGCGTGCCCGGTCGCTCGGCTTCGCCAAGCCGTTCGGCCATTATCTGCTCAACACGATCATCCTCGCCGGCGACCGCTTCGCACATATCGAGCGCGAGCCAGACAATCCGCTGCCACCGGTCCCATACGCCTTCCATTTCGACGCCTCCCTCTACGCGCGCTTCCTTCGCGGCTTTGCCGAAAAGAGGGGCGTCGCCCGGCAGGAAGGGCGAATCGTCGCGGTCAACCGCGACCCGGCGAGCGGCGACATCAGCTCGGTGACCCTGGCCAACGGGACGCAAGTCGAAGGGAAGCTGTTCATCGATTGTTCGGGCTTCCGCGGGCTGCTGATCGAACAGGAACTGGAAGCCGGGTTCGAGGACTGGTCGCACTGGCTTCCCTGCGACCGTGCGACTGCGGTTCCGTGCTCAAGCGTCCGTCCGGTGACGCCTTACACGCGAGCGACCGCCCGCAAGGCCGGCTGGCAATGGCGCATTCCGCTTCAGCACAGGATCGGCAACGGCCACGTCCATTGCTCGCGGCACGTCAGCGAGGACGAGGCGACGGCGATCCTTCTCGCCAACCTCGACGGCGAGCCCATGGCCGATCCCCGGACGCTGCGTTTCGCGACGGGGCGGCGGCGCAAGGCCTGGGTGCGCAACGTCGTCGCAATCGGGCTTTCGTCGGGCTTCATCGAGCCGCTGGAATCGACCAGCATCCACCTTATCCAAACCGCCGTGAACAGGCTGCTGGAGCTGCTTCCGGCCGGCGAAATCACAGATGCCACTCGCGAGAGCTACAACAGCCGCGCCGCCTTCGAGATGGAGCGGCTGCGCGACTTCATCGTGCTTCACTATCATGCGAACGGACGCGTCGGCGAACCCTTCTGGGACGAGCTTCGTGACATGCCGATCCCGGAAACCCTGCAACAAAGGATGACCTTGTTCCGCGAGACCGGAGGCGTCTTTCCCAGCCTCGACGAATTGTTCGACCTGCGCGGTTGGGTCCAGGTGATGATCGGCCAGAACGTAATGCCGCAAAGCTGGCATCCGCTCGCCGACGCGCTCGAAGAAGACAAGCTTCGCCGCTTCCTGGAAATGACCGAGCAGGCCTATGTGCAGGAGGCGGCCCGCCTCCCGGATCATGCCGCCTATGTGGCGAAATTTGCGCCGATGCGGCGTCTGGATGCTTCTGCAGGAGCGAGTGTGTGAAGACGAGTTTGTGCCTTTTGCTGGCGGGTATCGCGTGCATCACCGGAACGGCCGCCGCAGCGCAGGACTATCGCGCGCGGATGCCGGAAGACGAGATCATCTATTTCCTTCTCCCGGACCGGTTCGAGAATGGCGACACCGCAAACGACAAGGGCAGGCTTCGCGGCGACCGGCTGGCGACCGGGTTCGACCCCTCGCACAAGGGCTACTTTCATGGCGGCGACCTCAAAGGGCTGACCAAGCGCCTCGACTATATCCAGGGGCTCGGCGCGACTGCAGTGTGGCTCTCGCCGATCTTCAAGAACAAGCCGGTGCAGGGACCAAAGGGTCAGGAGAGCGCGGGCTATCACGGCTATTGGGTGACCGATTTCACCACCGTCGACCCGCATCTCGGGACCGACGCGGACTTCAAGGCTTTCGTCGACGCGGCGCACGCCCGCGGAATGAAAGTTTACATGGACATCATCGCCAATCACACGGCGGATGTCCTCTATCTCAAGGAGTGCGAAGGGCAGGACCGATGCATCTACCGCAGCATCGCGGATTATCCGTACCAGCGGCGCGGCGGGATCGGCGGCGCGGCGATCAATGAAGGGTTCAACGGCCGCAATTTCGAAGCGCTGAAGGATCCGAACTACGCTTACACGGTGACGGTCAAGCCGGCCGAGAAGACCGTGAAGGGCCCGGCCTGGCTCAACGACCCGATCTACTATCACAACCGCGGTGACACGACGTTCCGCGAGGAATCGAGCACGATGGGCGACTTCGTCGGGCTCGACGATCTGTTCACCGAGCATCCGCGCGTCGTCGACGGGATGATCGAGATCTACGGATCGTGGATCGACCGCTTCGGAGTCGACGGATTCCGTATCGATACCGCGCGCCACGTGAACCCGGAATTCTGGGTGAAGTTCGTGCCGGCGATGCTCGAGCGTGCGCGGGCGAAGGGCATCCCCAACTTCCACATTTTCGGCGAGGTCGCCGACGATACGGGGCAGCCGGGCAAACTCGCCAAGCACACGCGCCGCGACAAATTGCCGAGCGTGCTCGACTTCGCCTTCGGGGTGACGGCGATCAAGACCGTGAGCGGCGAATGGGGCACCGAAACCTGGCGCGAGTTCTTTGCCCAGGACATCTTGTACGAGGGCGGCGAGGCGGCTGCGACGCAGCTCCCGACGTTCCTCGGAAACCACGACGCAGGCCGTTTCTCGACGTTCATGCGAAGAGCGCTGCCGAACGCGAGCGATGCGGAGATGCTGCAGCGCGTCGCGCTCGGCCATGTATTGCTGATGACGGCACGCGGAGCCCCGACCATTTACTACGGCGACGAGCAGGGATTTCTTGGCGACGGGAACGACCAGGACGCGCGCGAGGACATGTTCGCGTCGCAGGTCGCCGTCTACAACGACAACAAATTGATCGCGTCGACCGCTACGACGGCGCAGTCGAATTTCACGACCGGCCACCCGCTGTACAAGCTGATCCGCGAGCTATCCGACATGCGCAAGAAAAGCGCAGCACTGCGCAAGGGCGCGACCGTCTTCCGCGCCGGATCGGAGACGCCCGGAATTCTCGCCTTCTCGCGTTTGCTCGGCGACCGCGAAGTGCTCGTCGTCGTTAATACGTCGACGAAGCCGATCGAGGCGAACGTCGTCGTGGAAACAAGCTCGCAGCGCTTCACCGCGTTGATGGGCAACTGCCCTGCGGCCGCTTCGGCCCCGGGGAGCGTTCGCGTAAGTCTTCCGGCGCTCGGCTATGCGGTATGCGATGCTCGCTGATCAGGCGAGCAGGGACGTGAAGGTCGCGTCGAAGCAGCCTTGGTGGCGCGGCGCGGCCATCTATCAAATCTATCCGCGCAGCTTCGCCGATTCCAACGGCGACGGGGTGGGCGACCTTCCGGGAGTCACCGGCAAGCTCGACTATGTGAAAAGTCTCGGCGTCGACGGCCTCTGGCTCTCGCCATTCTTCACCTCGCCGATGCGCGACTTTGGATACGATGTCGCCGACTATCGCGGGGTAGACCCGGTGTTCGGGACGCTCGCCGATTTCGACGATCTGGTGGAGCGCGCGCACGGGCTCGGGCTCAAGGTCATCATCGACCAGGTCTATTCGCACAGCTCCGACCAGAATGCCTGGTTCCAGGAAAGCCGGTCGAGCCGCGATAATCCGAAATCCGATTGGTACGTTTGGGCGGATGCGAAACCCGACGGCTCGCCGCCGACCAATTGGCAGTCCGTGTTCGGCGGTCCCGCGTGGACCTGGGACGCGCGGCGCGGGCAATATTATCTGCACAATTTCCTGCGCGAGCAGCCCGATCTCAACCTTCACAATCGCGGGGTCCAGGACGAGCTTCTGGACGTCGCGAAATTCTGGCTCCACCGCGGCGTCGACGGCTTTCGCATCGACGCGATCAACTTCGCGATGCACGACCCTGAGCTGCGCGACAATCCGCCGGCGATTGGCGATCACAAGCGGACCCGCCCGTTCGACTTCCAGCAGCATCTCTACAACCAGTCGCATCCAGATATCGCACTGTTCCTCGAGCGGCTGCGTGCGGTGACGGACAGCTACGGCGATCGCTTCACTTTGGCGGAAGTCGGCGGAGATCACGCGCTTCGGGAAATGCATGCATTTACCCAAGGCGATGCGCGCCTGAACAGCGCCTACGGCTTCGATTTCCTGTACGCCGAGGAGTTGACTCCGGAACTCGTCGCGCGCGTTGCGAAGGACTGGCCGGAGGCTGCCGGCTGGCCGACCTGGGCGTTCGAGAACCACGACGCGCCGCGCGCGATTTCGCGCTGGTCGGGCGATGAGCATCGCGATCGATTTGCCCGAACCAAGATGCTTCTGCTCGCGTCGCTCCGGGGATCGATCATCGTCTACCAGGGCGAGGAGCTCGGGCTGCCCCAGGTCGACGTGCCGTTCGATCGCCTGCGCGATCCTGAAGCTATCGCGAACTGGCCGCTGACGCTCAGCCGGGACGGCGCCCGGACGCCCATGCCGTGGCGCTCCGGCGCACCGCAGCTCGGATTCTCGCGGGCGGAGCCCTGGCTGCCCATGGGTAAATCCCACGATGCGCTCGCCGTGGATCTTCAGGACTCGAACGGCGGGTCGCTGCTTCAGTTCACGCGCAGGCTGCTCAGATTGCGCAACGAGCATCCCGCGCTGCGCAACGGATCGATGTCCGTGGCCAGGGCCGATGACGGCATGTTGATCTTCGAGCGGGCGGCGGACGGTCAGCGCTTGCGCTGCACCTTCAACCTTTCGCCACGCGCTGCCGATCATGAGTCCAGCGGCAAAGCGATCGTTTCGACGGGCGATCTCGACGGCGGCGTGCTCGGCCCTTACTCGGCGGTAATCGAGGAGATCGCATGACCCTGTTCCGTCTGGCCGCCGCATTCGTCCTTTGCTTCATTGCTGTCCCCGTTGCCGCACAGACCGTTGCCCAGGCGGCGCCGACCAACCAGATAGTTGCGAGCGTTAGCTCGCCATCGGGCACTCTGAAGGTCGATGTGACGCTCAACCCCGAAGGACGCGTCGGCTATTCCGTAAGCCGCGAAGGCAAAAAGGTGATCGCGGAAAGCCGGCTCGGGTTCCTGTTCACCGATGCGCCGCAAATGCTGCGCAACTTCGCGCTTGCCGGTCAATCGACGCGCAGCTTCGACGAGACATGGGAGCAGCCCTGGGGCGAATACGCCAGGATCCGCAACCGCTACAATGAGCTGACCGTCAGCTTCGACGAGAAGAATTGGGACAAGAGACGGATGACCGTCCTGTTCCGCGTCTATGACGACGGCGTCGGCTTCCGCTACGAGATCCCGCGCCACGAAAAACTGACGCGCGCGAACATCGCGGACGAGCTGACGGAGTTCAACGTGGCCGAAGGCGGTGAAGCCTGGTGGGATCCAGCGTACGAGTGGAACCGCGAGGAATATGTCTACAACCGCACGCCCATCGAGCAGATCGGAACGGCGCAGACACCGCTGACCATCCGCACGGCGAGCGGGCTTCACCTGTCGTTCCACGAAGCAGCGCTGGTCGATTATTCGGCCATGAACCTTCGCAGGGTCGGCGATCGGACCCTGAAGGCCGTGCTGACGCCGTCGGCCGCCGGGCCGAAGGTCGTTCGCGACACGCCCGTTGCGACCCCATGGCGCGTAATCATGATCGCTCCGGACGCGCCGGCGCTCTACCGGTCGGCGCAGATCATTCTCAACCTCAACGAGCCCAACAAGCTCGGCGACGTAAGCTGGGTGAAGCCGATGAAATATGTCGGCATTTGGTGGGACATGCATCTCGACCGGAAGACCTGGAACTCGGGACCGAAGCATGGCGCAACGACAGCATACACCAGGCAAATGATCGACTTCGCCGCGAAGAACGGCTTCGGCGGAGTCCTGGTCGAAGGCTGGAACAAGGGCTGGGACGGCGACTGGTTCGGGCAAGGCTTCGATTTCAGCTTCACCGAGCCCTATCCCGATTTCGATATCGAGGAGCTCGCCCGCTACGCCCGTTCGAAGCGCGTCGTCATCATCGGCCACCATGAGACGGCCGGGAACATCGCCAATTACGAGAAGCAGCTCGGGCCCGCGCTGGACCTCTACCAGGGCCTAGGCATTCCCGCGGTGAAGACGGGCTATGTCGCCGACGCCGGCGGCATCCAGGCCGAGGGGCCCGACGGCAGGATGCGGTTCGAATGGCATGAAGGTCAGACGATGGTGAACCATCACCTGAAGGTCGTCACCGAAGCGGCCAAACGGCGTATCGCCGTCAATCCGCATGAGCCGGTGAAGGACACCGGCCTCCGCCGCACCTATCCGAACTGGGTCGCGCGCGAGGGTCAGCGCGGCATGGAATATAATGCCTGGGGCGAACCCAAGAATCCGCCCGAGCATGAAGCGAACCTGGTATTCACTCGCATGATCTCGGGCCCGATGGATTTTACTCCGGGCGTGCTCAGCCTCATCGGTAAGAACAACACGCAGATACTGTCCACGCTCGCCAAGCAGCTGGCGCTTTACGTGGTGATCTACTCGCCGATCCAGATGGCTCCGGACCTCATTCAAAATTACGAGGCCAATCCGCGACCGTTTAAGTTCATCAGGGACGTCGCCGTCGACTGGGACGACACGCGCATGCTCGCGGGAGAGGTCGGCGACCTGGCGGTGTTCGCGCGCAAGACCCGGGGCAAGGACGAATGGTTCCTCGGCGCGGTCGGCGACGAGCAGGAGCGCCGGTTCGACGTCGCGCTCGACTTCCTGCCGCCGGGCCGGCGCTATCGGGCGGAAATCTACCGCGACGGCGACGATGCCGACTACCGCACCAACCCGCGCTCGATCGTCATCGAGCAGCGCAATGTGACATCGGCGGACAGGCTTGCCGCGCGCATCGCTCCGGGCGGCGGAACGGCAGTACGGTTCGTTCCGGTCCACTGATGCTGCGGACGATCTTCGCGGCGCTGCTCTTGCTCGTCGCGGCTCCGGCCGTGGCGCAAAAGGTCAGCGCGGGGACCATCGTCGATCTCGGCGTCGTCCAGTCGAAGAATACGGACCCTCGCAAGGTCGTCGTATGGCTGCCCCGCACCTATCGCCCGGGCGGGCCGCGCCATGCCGTGCTGTACATGCACGACGGGCAGAACCTGTTCGACAAGGCGACCGCCGGCTACGGCATGGAGTGGGAGATCGACGAGACCCTCGACCGGCTCATCCGTGAGAAGAAGGTCCGGCCGACCATCGTTGTCGGCATCTGGAGCACGCCGAAGAGGCTTCGCGAATATGTGCCCTCCAAGGCGTTCGCGCATCTGCCCCCGAAATATATGGAGCAGGTCCGCGGGCTCTACGGCGGCGACCCGCTGTCCGACGGATACCTGAAGTTCATCGTCGAGGAGCTGAAGCCGGCGATCGACAAGCGTTTCCGGGTGAAGACCGACCGGGCCAATACCGCGATCATGGGCTCGTCGATGGGCGCCCTCGTCTCGCTCTACGCGATCGACGAATATCCGAAGCAGTTCGGCGCTGCGGGGATGGTGTCGACCCACTGGCCGCTGCTCCTGCCGGCCAACGGAGCGAAGTCGGTCAGCGACGAGGAATATGCCGCCGTGGCAGGAGCGTTCGAACGCTACCTGACTCCGGCGCTTCCGAGCCCCCGAAATCACCGTCTCTATTTCGACCATGGCACGGAGACGCTCGACGCAATCTACGCCCGCTACCAGCAACGGGTCGACGCGGTCGTCGCGAAGCGCGGCTATCGCCAGGGCGCGAACTGGATCAGCCGCAACTTCCCCGGCCAGGAGCATAACGAGAAGAGCTGGGCATCGCGGGTCGAAATCCCGCTGCGCTTCCTTCTCCCGCCGGAACCGGGCGCGCTAAGGCGCTGAGAAGGGAGTGGTGCCCTACAGGGGCTCACCGTCCTCGACTGGGACGCGCTCGCGCAAACTGGCGACTTCGGCGAGCGGTATTTGCATCACTCGGTGTAGGGTCAGCCTGGGAGGCCGATCAGGCGCTCTCGGGGTCGTGATCGTACAGGGTAGATCTGGCAACAGGCAAAGGGGTGTTATTGCGAATGAAGGCTTCGGCCTCCTGCATCGTCGAGAACCCGTGCTCGCTCGTCTCGCCAGCTTCCCGAGTGAGGATGACCGTGTAGGGGACATCCCCTTTCCGATTGCAGACCACCCGTCCGCAAGTCGAACTCAGATGGTCGCCTTCAATATTATGGCTGTCGGCCTGCGCTCTCATGTCTACCTCCTCGGCGGCAGACCGAAATGCAGTGAAACTGCGTTTGGGGTCTTCGGGGCGCGTCATCGTTCCTCTCCCGGGCCAGCGAAAGCTGTTTCGCTCGCAATGTCATAAATGGTGATTGCGCGATGGAAATTTTAGTGGCGACAGGGAATGAATGCGCCACCAGCGTGACGGAACCTGAGCGGTCGCGAGAATAGGCACGCAAAGCAAAGGCGGCTCGCCAAAAAGTAAGCCGCCCTCACCTTCTTCGATGACGAGACCCCTACGGCATCGCCGCCATCGGTGAGCCCGAGTGCAGGAACGCTCGGTCTCGTGAAGCTCTTACACCTAAAGGACCGCAGAGGATAGGCGACGTGCTCCCGGGCATTCCAGGCCGATTGCAGCCGAACGCGTGTTTGGAGCGTTGTTATAGATGGTTAGGAGGGCTCCATGCCCGATCCGAAGAAGCCGTCCGAGGAGCAGGAGGCGGTAGCAGACGACGAAGATCATGGTGGCGGCCTCGCAAGAACCTTTCAGGAGATCGAGGCCGACCTTCTCGACAGCAAGGGAGAAGAGCCCACAGACACCGGCCCGTGAGAAGGCTTATCGAGCCTTTCGCCCATGTTCGCCCAGATCTCGGTTTGTGGTAAATCTGTGCCACTGAACGGGGCCAGAGGGTCGGCGTATGGCGAAATACCGCCTGTTTTGCTTGGACGCTGAAGGGCGAATCCATTTAGCGGAGTTTGTCGAAGCGGCAGATGATCAGGACGCGATCCGGCAAGCGCACGATCTAAAGATCAACTCTATGAAGTGCGAAATCTGGAACGCCAAACGGTTAGTTGCGACCCTCAATGCTCACGATTTGAAGACTCATCAGGCGACATCGTTCGCCTGAGCAACTTCTAAGCGTCTGCCACCCTGCGGACACAGCCATTCAGGTCAATCACCGCGCCGTTGGACTTGGTAGAGCGCCCCGATGACACGAGGCTTCTGTCAGCGATGGAACCGGCGACGACGGGCGCCGGCAGGTTGGCCGGGAATCTTCTCCCGGAACACAATCCGTCCTTTCGACACGTCGTACGGCGTCATCTCCACATGAACACGATCGCCGACGATGGATCGGATGCGGTAGCGCCGCATCTTGCCGGCAGTGTAGGCAATGATCCTCAGATCATTTTCGAGCATCACCCCGAACCGCCCATCGGGCAGGATCTCGTCAATGACTCCTTCGATGGTCAGGAGCTCTTCCTTCGCCAAATTTCAGACTCCGACCGTAGGCGGGGCTGAACCGTCGAGCGTCACAGGCCGAGAACCGACCTTCGGCAGCAGGCTGCGATGGGCATTGTCAACGACCAGCCGAAGCTGCGGGCGAAGCCGGTGAATGTTACTGTGAGCGGAAGCCATGACGAACCTTTCGGGCGAATGTCGAGGACTGTGAGCCAAGTGATCAGGGGCCGTGCAACTTGATGCTTCGGCGGATCATCACCTCTAACGCATCTTCGGCATCCGCTTCCTTTTTCGCGCTCCGCTGAAGGCGCTCTTTGCGCTCTGCTTCAGTCTCGGCTTTTCGTTTGGCCCGCAAAGCAATCTCCAGGGTGCAATGTTGAAAGGCGGCCCGGCAGCACGCCTCCGGACCGCCCCCACTCGGGCTGCCCGATCCCGAGTTACAATCGGGGATCCGGCAAACCGTACTTTCATTCTTCAAACGAGGATCAGGACTGCTGCGGCGCCAGATCCTGGTCGGTGGCCTGTTCCGGCTGCTTGTCCGTTTGATCAGAAGCAGCAGCTTCTTCAGGCGCCTTGAGATTGATCGCGCTCAGCTTCCCGCGACGATCCTCTTCCAGGTCGTACGCAATACGCTGGTTGTCGGAGAGCCCGACCATGCCCGAACGCTCGACAGCGCTGATGTGGACGAACGCGTCCTTGCCGCCGTCATCGGGCTGGATGAAACCATAGCCCTTCGAGGAATTGAAAAATTTTACGGTGCCGATCGGCATATCGATTTCCTTCAAAAGGGCGCCGGACGTCCGGCGCCGTCTGCTAAGAGCTGCGAGAGAAGGAAAAAGGAGCCGCAAAGCGCCAAA
>DASUVP010000038.1:0-2745 GCA_036378895.1 Sphingomicrobium sp. | reverse complement strand
TTTTTCGGCCGCTTCGGCCCGACCGAGCATTGGCTTTTGATTTCGGAGTCCCTTGCGAGGAGGGGCAAGACGCAGGAGGCCGCGGGCGTCCTTCAATCGGCTGTTCGAGAGCATCCCGGAGACCCGATCCTGTGGATCGGTCTCGGCAATGCTCTTGCCGACCATAGCCGGATGCTCACGCCCGCCAGCGACCTCGCATTCCGCCGGGCAATCGAGCTTGCGCCCGATCATCCGGCGCCACGCTTTTTCTACGGACTGGCGCTTGCACGTTCCGGAAACGGGAACGACGCGCTCCAATTGTGGCGGCAGATCCTCGCCGAGGCGCCAGCCGATGCCAGCTGGCGCCCCGTCGTCGAGGATGCGATCGCGGCCATCTCAAGGCCGCGAGAGCGGGCTCAGGCGGGCTCGTAAGGCAGGTCGAGCGCTTCGGCGACGGCCTTGTGGCGGATCTTGCCGCCGGACACGTTCAGTCCTTCTGCGAGGTGCGGGTCGCGCCGCATCGCTTCTTCTGCGCCCAAGCTGGCGATTTTCAGCGCGAAGGGCAGGGTCGCATTGTTGAGCGCGAAGGCGCTTGTCCGCGCGACGGCGCCGGGCATGTTCGCGACGCAATAATGGATGATGCCGTCGACCTCGTACACCGGGTCTGCGTGGGTCGTGGCATGCGACGTCTCGAAGCAGCCGCCCTGGTCGATCGCAATGTCGACCAGCACCGATCCGCGCTTCATGGTTTTCAGCATTTCGCGGGTCACGAGCTTCGGGGCCGCCGCGCCGGGAACCAGCACGGCGCCGATAACGAGTTCGGCTTCCTTGACCGCGCTGGCGATCGCCGCCCGCGAGGCATAGGCGGTTTTGATCTGGTTCGAGAAGAACATGTCGAGCTCGGCCAGCCTTTCGTTGCTGATGTCGTAGATGGTGACGTCGGCACGCATGCCCGTCGCCATCTGCGCAGCATTCACGCCGGCAACGCCGCCGCCGAGAATCGCGACCTTGGCGGGAGCGACGCCCGGAACGCCGCCGAGCAGGATTCCGCGGCCGCCCGGCTCCTTTTCGAGATAGTGGGCGCCGACTTGAACCGACATGCGTCCGGCAACTTCGCTCATCGGCTTGAGGAGCGGCAGCGAGCCGTTCTTCGCGGTCACCGTTTCATAAGCGATGCAGGTCGCGCCCGACTTCATCAGGCCTTCCGCCTGCGGCTTATCGGCGGCGAGGTGAAGGTAGGTGAAGAGGATGTGACGCGGCTCGAGAAGCGCGATCTCGGAGGCTTGTGGCTCCTTGACCTTCACGATCATGTCCGCGGCCTTGAACACCGCGGGGGCATCAGGGAGGATTTCCGCGCCGGCTTTCTTGTAGGCGCTGTCCGGGCAGTCGATCCCATCGCCCGCGCCGGTCTGGACGACGACCTCATGGCCGGTAGCAACGAGCTCCGCGACCGAAGCCGGGGTCAGGCCGACCCGATATTCGTGGATCTTGATCTCTTTCGGCACCCCAACCCGCATTATTCGTTCGCTCCGCTAATGGTGATTGCGCGGGCCTATAGACGGGCAAATCGCCCTTGTCCCGAGTCATTACGGCGGGGTTTGCGAGCTATGCGCACGGGTGCTAGTGCGGCGCGCCGCCGGTCTGGCGGCGGTGCGGGGGCACCAGGAATGCGGGTTCGCAGTCGGTCCAGGCAGTTTCAGATCACATGAGCGTCACACCCACCGGGGGAGCAGAGGCCGAAGCCCCGCACGATACGTCGCACGGGCATGCGCAAGGCTCGCTGGCCAAGCTGGCGGTCGGGGCGATCGGAATCGTGTTCGGCGACATCGGTACGTCGCCGATCTACGCCTTCCGCGAGACCTTCGCCGGACACCACACGCTGCACGTCGACCAGATGCACGTCTACGGCGTGCTGAGCCTGATCTTCTGGTCAATGATGATCATCGTGACGTTGAAATACGTCAGCATCATCATGCGCGCCGACAACAAGGGCGAGGGCGGCAGTCTCGCCTTGCTCGCCCTCATCAACCGCCAGATCGGCGGGCAGAAGAAATGGACGGCGGGCATCGTCCTGCTCGGGGTGTTCGCGACGGCGCTTTTCTACGGCGATTCCATGATCACGCCGGCGATCTCGGTCCTGTCGGCGGTCGAGGGTCTCACGACCGTCAACGCGGGGCTCCAGCCCTGGGTCATCCCGATCGCGGTCGGTATTCTGGTCGGCCTGTTCGCTATACAGTCGCACGGAACGGCCCGGGTGGGGGCGTTCTTCGGACCCATCATGCTCTTCTATTTCACGACTATCGCCGTGCTCGGGCTGATGTACATCGTCGAACGCCCGCAAGTGATTCTGGCTACCGTCAACCCGGTGCACTTCCTGACATTCTTCGTCGAAGAGCCGACCCGCGCGTTCATCGCCCTGGGCTCGGTCGTGCTGGCGGTCACGGGGGCAGAAGCCCTCTATGCGGACATGGGTCATTTCGGCCGTAACCCGATCCGGGTTTCGTGGATCTACTTCGTCATGCCCGCATTGCTTCTCAACTACATGGGGCAGGGCGCGATGCTCATGAACATGGGCGAGGCGCAGGCGATGGAAACAGTGAAGAATCCGTTCTTCTACCTCGCTCCGGAGATGCTTCGCCTGCCGCTCGTCCTGCTCGCGACCCTGGCGACGATCATTGCCAGCCAGGCGGTTATTTCCGGTGCTTTCTCCGTTACGCAGCAGGCGATCCAGCTCGGCTTCGTGCCACGCCTGAGGATCACCCACAC
>DASUVP010000037.1:0-5506 GCA_036378895.1 Sphingomicrobium sp. | reverse complement strand
TGCGCCGGCCTCGCGCACCTCGTCGAACATATGGTCTTCAAGGGCGCCGGCCCGCGCGACACCCGCCAGCTTGCCGAGGCGATCGAGGATGTCGGCGGCTACATGAATGCCTGGACGTCGCGCGACCAGACGACGTTCCACGGCCGGGTGCTGGCGCGCGATACCGCGCTTCTGGCGGAGCTCATCGCCGACCTCGTCCGCTCGCCGCACATGGCGGATGAGCATCTCGATCGTGAGAAGGACGTAATCCTTTCGGAGATTGGCGAGAGCCTCGATTCGCCCGACGACCTGGTCAACGATCGCCTGTTCGAGGCGGCTTTCATGAACCAGCCGATCGGGCGGTCCATCCTCGGCCGCGAGGAAAGCCTCGACCGGATCACGCGCGAGGACTGCATGGGCTGGATGAGTGGCGAGCTCGTACCTTCGCGCCTCATCCTTTCGGCCAGCGGAAAGATCGACCCCGATGAATTGCTGAAGGTCTCCGAGCGCCTGTTCGGCGACATGGAGGATACGCCCGGCACGCCGATCGGCAGCGCCGAGTTCACAGGCGGGGTTCGCAACGACCGTCGCGAGTTCGAGCAGGCGCATTGGTGCCTCGGCCTTCCCGGCCTCGCGGCAGCCGACCCGCGGATGCCAGCGCTCGCCGTCTTCGTTCAAGCGCTCGGTGGCGGCACTTCGTCGCGCTTGTTCCAGGATCTGCGCGAGGAACGCGGCCTGGCTTATTCGATCGGCGCCTGGACTCAGGCGTTTGCGGACACCGGAGTCGTCGCCATCGGCTGCGCCGCCGATAAGGCGCGGGCAGTCGAATCCATGAACCTGACGCGGGAGGTCCTGGCCAACACCATCGAAACCCTTTCCGACGCCGAAGTGCACCGGGCGCAAGCGCAGATGGAGGCCGGAGTCCTGATGGCGCTCGAGACCGCGCAGGGCCGGGCGGACCAGATGGCGCGATCGATCGAGGTGTTCGGGCAAGTCCGGCCGCTCGATGATCTGCTTGGCGAATTGCGGGCGGTCGATGCAGCTTCGGCGAAGGCGGCGGGCGCGGCGCTTCTCGACGGGCGCATCGCCATCTCGTCGGTCGGCGCGCGGCTCGCCGCAGTCGCCTGATGCAGCTCGAAACGCTCGTTGCCGAGCCTTGGCCCGACTGGGGCCTGATCGACAGCGGGAAGGGGCAGAAGCTCGAGCGCTACGGAGCGATCAAGGTCGTTCGCCCGGAGCCGCAGGCGATGTGGGTGCCGGCTAGCGACGACTGGGACCCGGATGCGACCTTTGTCCCTGGCTCGGATGAAGAAGGTGGCGGGCGCTGGGTCCAGCATCGGCCTGTCCCGCGCGAATGGGAGCTGTCGCGCGGTCCCGTGCGCTTCAACGCCTCGCTGACGCCGTTCCGCCACCTCGGCTTCTTCCCCGACATGGCGTCGCAATGGGACTGGATGCGTGAGCGCGCAGCTGATGCGGACGTGCTCAACCTGTTCGGCTATACGGGCGTCGGCAGCCTGATCCTGAGCGAAGCCGGCGCCCGCATGGTCCATGTTGACGCGTCCAAGAAGTCGGTCGAGGGCGGCAAGGCGAATGCTGCGCTGTCCGGCCTGGGCCAGCAGCCGATCCGCTGGATCGTCGACGATGCAAGCAAGTTCACCGCGCGCGAAGTGCGCCGCGGCCGCCGCTACGACGGGATCCTGCTGGACCCGCCGAAGTTCGGGCGCGGTCCGGATGGCGAGGTTTGGCGGCTCGAGGAAAATCTCGCGCCGCTCCTCGCCGACTGCCGCAAGCTGCTCGACGAGGACAGCCGCTTCCTCGTGCTTACGGTCTACGCAGTGCGCATGTCCGCCCTCGCGATCGGCGAACTGGTGAAGCAGGTACTGAGCGACCTCGGCGGAAAGGTCGAGGTAGGCGAAATGACTGTCCGTGAGGAAACTCGGGGCTTGCTTCTGCCCACCGCGATTTTCGCGCGCTGGTCTAGGTCCTAGACGCGCGGATCGCCGCGCCGGTCACGAACGGCGAGGCAGCCACCAGCAGAAGCGAAACCGCCGCTTCGAGCAGCAGCCCGCCCGAATCCGGATCGCCGGATGCTCCGGCACCGAAGATCAGCAGCGGGATCGCGAGGGGCAGAAGCAGCACTCCGGTCAATGCGCCCGCTCGCGGCAGGCCGGAGGTGAGAGCGCCGACCATCACCGCGAGTGCAGCAAGCCCGGGGGTTCCAACCGCCAGCGCGACGAGCGTCCGCCCAAGCGTATCCGGCGCGATGCCGAGAATGAAGGAGGACGGCAGCGCCGCGAGCAGCAGAAGCGGCCCGAACGTCAGCCAGTGCGCCGCGACCTTGGCCGCGCCAACCGCCTCTTCCGAAACGCCGCGGATCGCCAGCTGGTCAAGGACCCCGCTCGCCCGGTCCGGGTCGATCAGCCGCTCGATTGGAAGAAGCGCCGCCGTCAAAGCGGCGATCCACAGACCTCCGGACGCGATCCGCTCGAGCAGGCGCGGGTCCGGCCCGACAGCGAACGGCACCAGCGTCGCGACGACGAGGAAGAAGCCTACCGGCAGCCACGCCGCTCCGCCGATTGAGCGCCGGACGTCGCGTGCGATCAGCGCGCGGATCAAGCGCCGAGCTCCAGATGAGTCCAGCTTCCGCCGAGCTTGCCGTGCGACGCTGCAAGCACCGCTCCGCCGCGCTGGAGATGCGCCGTAATGATCACGTCGAGCCGCGCGATTCCGTCACTGTCGAGCCCGTTCAGCGGCTCATCCAGCAACCAGAGGGGCGCTTCCGACGCCGCGACCCGGGCCAAAGTCGCGCGCTTGGCCTGGCCCGTCGACAGCAGCCGCACCGGCACATGGGCCAGGCGCGCCAGGTCCAGCGCCTCCATCGCGGCGTCGGCTCCATCTGCCCAGAACCTGAGAGCCTTCCCTAGCGGAAGCTCGCGATCCAGAGCCGAATTCTCGTCGGCAAGGGCGACATCCGAGCGGTCGATCCGGCCGGCTTCGGCGCGCAGGAGCCCCGCTGCGAGGCGCAACAGGCTCGACTTTCCGCTACCGTTCGGGCCGGTGAGATGCAGCGCCTCACCCGGCCCCAGAGCAAGGCTCAGGCCCTCGAACAGCAGCCTTCCGCCGCGACGGCAGGCCACGTCCTCGAACCGCAGATGCGGCTTCATTCGACCGCTTCCTCGAGCTTGTGCATGTCCTCGTCCGACAGGCCGAAATGATGGCCTACTTCATGCACCAGCACGTGAGCGACCAGATGCTCGAGCGTGTCGTCGCCGTCGGCCCATTCATCGAGGATCGGGCGGCGGAACAGGCGGATTCGGTCCGGCATCGTCCCCGAATGGTCGACGCTGCGCTCGGTGATCGGAATGCCCTCGTAGATGCCGGAGAGGTCGAACGGCTCCTCGATCCCCATCGCTTCCAGCGTCGCTTCGTCCGCGAAATCCTCGATCAGGAGGACGACGTCGCGCAGGTGACCGGCGAACGGCTCTGGCAGCGAATCCAGAGCGCGGCGCGCGATCGCCTCCATCTCGTCGGCCGAGGGCGGGTTTCCGAAGCGCCGCATCGCCGCCGCATAGGGGTTTCGACGTCGCGCCCGCAAGGTTGCCGACACGCGCTTCCTTGCCTACATGGGCCGCCTTCCAGCGATAGCGGAGCGGTGGCCGAGTGGTCGAAGGCGCTCGCCTGGAAAGTGAGTATACGGCAAAACCGTATCGAGGGTTCGAATCCCTCCCGCTCCGCCATTTCCTTGTCCGCCGATGTTCGCGGAATGAAAAACAATCAAAGTTTATCAAGTGGAACTCTGGCCGCTGAGTGCGCTGGCGTCCATTGACAGTTGTGCACATCCGACTCAAAGTGTGGGGAGAGACGTTGGGACAATGGAGTCACGGCAATGGGAAAGCTCAATCCGGCACAAGTGAGGAACCTCACCGTGCCGGGCCGGTACATGGATGGCGACGGGTTGATGCTGGAGGTGAAGCCGAGCGGGTCCAAGAGTTGGGTCGTTCGGCTCCAGGCAGGCGGAAAGCGGCGCGACTACGGGCTGGGCTCGCTCAAGGACATCGGGCTGTCTGACGCGCGCGACCTAGCGCGAGACTACAGGAGGAAGCTTCGACTGGGCTTGGACCCGATCGCAGCGCGGCGCGCCTTTAGCACTACTCCGACCTTCGCGGAGGCAGCCGCGACCGTTCATGAGGAACACAAGCGCGGCTGGCGAAATGGCAAGCATGGTGCGCAGTGGCTCTCCACACTCAAGACCTATGCATTCCCAGCGATCGGCAAGCTGGCGGTTGATACAGTCACCACCGGCCAAGTGCGGGACCTGCTAGCAGACATCTGGCTCACCAAGCCGGAGACCGCGCGGCGCGTCCGGCAGCGCATCGGAACCGTGATGGACTATGCGCACGGCAAAGGCTGGCGCGAGCCGTTCGTGATGTCAGCCGTGAACAAGGCTCTCCCCAAGCAGCCGCGCAAGTCCGGCCGCTTCGAGGCCTTGTCCTATTCCGAGGTCCCCGCGTTCATTGCCAAGCTGCGGGAACGAGAGAGTGTCGGACGGCTTGCGCTGGAGGCGTTAGTCCTCACCGCCGCCCGTTCCGGCGAGATACGACTGGCACGGTGGAGCGAGATCGATCTCGACAAAGCAACGTGGACTGTTCCGGCCGAGCGCATGAAAGCAGGCAAGACCCACGTCGTGCCGCTGTCTCCGGCGGCACTGAGCACCTTTGCGCGAGCAGCCGAGTTCCGCACGGGAGGCACCGACCTTGTGTTCCCTGGCTTGAAGCGGGGACGGCCGCTCAGCGACATGACGCTGCTGAAGATTCTACGGGATATGAAGGTGGACGCGACCGTGCACGGCTTTCGCTCCTCGTTCCGCGACTGGTGCGCCGAGGAAACGAGCTTTCCCGGAGAAGTGGCGGAGGCAGCGCTTGCGCATGCCATTCCGAACAAGGTCGAAGCCGCCTATCGGCGGACCGACTTCTTCGACAAGCGCCGCAAGTTGATGGACGCTTGGGCGGCGTACTGTTCAGCTTCAACTGCGAACGTCGTGCGACTCGCGCGCTGAGCACCTCCATTCGAGCGACAATCGGCGTGGCGATGGCTGCAAAAGCTTGTTGCCCCCCGTTTCCACAGGCCCGAATCCGGTCTTCGTGAAGCGCAGTTGGGGATAAGTGGCCTCTAGCCGCTTGTTCCACTCCTGTTCCGGCACATAATTCCACTGTGCGCACGATGGACGCACGTAACGGAGAGCACATGATGCCGGAAGAACACCGATACCTCCTCTCGATCGAGGACGCCGCGGCGGCCCTCGCGATAGGCCGGTCCAAAGCATACCAACTCATGAGCGAGGGCCGTTTGCTAACGGTCCAAATCGGGCGCCGTCGCCTGGTGCGGGTCGACAGTGTCCGCGCAATCGCAAGCGGGGAGAACGCGTGATGGATTTGCATAAAAAATTGGCCTCCGAAGCGGCGGCAACCGCTCCGAAGGCCCGTGCTGTCCCCTTTGAAGAGCAGACAGTGCTCCTTTGCCCGAAAAG
>DASUVP010000036.1:0-17046 GCA_036378895.1 Sphingomicrobium sp. | reverse complement strand
CGACCCGCATGGAGGGGGCAGATCAGACTCGCCTTGGTCTCGATCCCCGTCGAGATCTATCCGGCCACCAAAAGCGGTGCCCAGATCCAGTTTCACCAGGTGCACGAGCCTTCGGGCAAGCGCATCAAATATGAGAAGGTCGTTCCGGGCATCGGACCGGTCGACAAGGACGAGATCGTCAAGGGCTACGAGGTGTCGAAGGGCCATTACGTCCTGCTCGACCCCGAAGAGATCGAGAGCGTGAAGCTCGAGAGCCGCAAGACGCTCGACCTCGTCCAGTTCGTCGATGAAGACGAGATTGAGCCGATGTATTTCGAGAAGCCCTATTACGTCGTCCCGGCCGACGACCTCGCAGAGGAAGCCTATGTCGTCCTTCGCGATGCGTTGAAGGATGCGAAGAAGATCGGTGTCGGGCAGATGGCAATGCGCGGCCAGGAATATGTCGTGGCGATCAAGCCGTCCGGCCGCGGACTCCTCATGGAGACGTTGCGCTATGCCGACGAGGTCCACAAATCGTCGGGCTTCTTCCGCGAGATCGGCGACACCAAGCCCGATCCCGATCTGCTCGACATGGCTTCGATGCTGATCGAGCGCAAAGCCGGCGAGTTCAACCCGTCCGAGTTCCACAACCGCTATGTCGATGCACTGAAGGACCTGATCGCCGAGAAACAGAAAAAGAAGGGCGAGAAGGTCATCCAGGACCCGGATGCCGACAAGGCTCCGCCCAAGGGCTCCAATGTTATCGACCTTATGGCGGCGCTCAAGAAGAGCCTTGGCGAGGAGAAGAAGGGCAAGGCGGCGGCCAAGAAGGCCCCTGCCAAGCGCGCTTCCGCCAAGAAGGAAACCAAAGAGCCGGCGCGCAAAAGGGCGTAAGTCATGCCGAAGCGCGCCGGCCTCGACATCGAGACCTACAACCAAAAGCGCGACTTCACGAAGACGAAGGAGCCAAAAGGCCGCAAGCTCAAGGGCAAGGGCGACAGCTTCGTGGTGCAGAAGCATGAGGCGTCGCGGCTCCACTGGGATTTCCGGCTGGAGCTCGACGGCGTCCTGAAGAGCTGGGCGGTTCCAAAAGGCCCGAGCGTCGATCCGGACGACAAGCGCCTGGCCATGCGGACCGAGGATCATCCGCTCGACTACGGCGATTTCGAAGGCACGATTCCCGCGGGCGAATATGGCGGCGGCACGGTCATGCTGTGGGATCAGGGCCGCTGGATCCCGCATCCCGATAAGGACCCGCGCAAGACGCTGGAGGAAGGCCACCTGCACTTCACGCTCGAAGGCGAGCGGATGCGCGGGGAGTGGGTGATGTTCCGCCTGAAGCCGCGCCCCGGCGAAAAAGCGGAGCCGTGGATGCTGAAGAAGGTCACGGACGAATTCGCCAATCCCGACAATGGCGATGAGTTGGTCGACGAGTTCACGACCAGCGTCACGACGGACCGGACGATGGCCGAGATCGCCTCTGGCAGCGACGTCTGGCGCTCCAATCGGGGCGGTCAGAAGGGCGGCCGCGCAAAGAAAAAGTCGAGCGAGGCGCCGCCTCCGTTCCAGCAGCCGCAGCTGGCGACGCTCGTCGATGAAGTCCCGCCGGGTGACAGGTGGCTCTTCGAATACAAATACGATGGCTACCGGCTGCTGATCGCCACCGGGACCGGCGCGGCGACGGCCTGGACGCGCAACGGCAAGGACTGGAGCGACAAATTCCGCGCGCTGGTAAAAGCCGCGGCGAAGCTGCCGGCGGGGTGCCTCATCGACGGCGAGGCGGTTGCACTCGACGAGAAAGGCAAGCCGAGCTTCCAATTGCTGCAGTCCACTCTGAAGGACCCGCGCGGCGCCAACCTCGCTTTCTTCGCCTTCGACCTGCTCATCGACCGTGGCGAGGACATCCGCCGGCTGCCCAACATCGAGCGGAAGGATCGCCTGAAGTCGCTTCTCGCCGGTGTGCAGCCGCCGATCCTGTTCGGTGATCACGTGCTCGGCCGCGGCGAGGAGCTTTTCCGCGAAATCTGCAAAGCCGGCGGCGAAGGCCTCATCGCGAAGCGTGCCGACGCGCCGTACCGTGGCGACCGCTCGAAGAACTGGCTCAAGGTCAAATGCACCCAGCGCCAGGAGTTCGTGATCGTCGGCTGGTCGGAAAGCGACAAGCGCCGCGGCTTCCGCTCCCTGCTTCTGGCGTCACGCGACAAGAAGGCGCTGACCTATGTCGGGAAGGTCGGCACCGGCTTCAGCGAGCGGCTCATCGAAGAGCTGATGGAGCGGATGGAGCCGCTCGCGGTGGACAAGGCAGCGGTCGAAGTGCCCCGTCCCGAGCGGAAGGGCGCGCACTGGATCAAGCCCGAGCTCGTAGCCGAGATCAATTTCACCGAGTTCACCGACGAAGGGATCCTTCGCCATCCCAGCTTCATTGCGCTGCGCGAGGACAAGCCCGCGCGGGACGTCGTCCGGGAAGTGCCGCAGCAAGTCGAGGAGGCGATGAAGCAGCCGAAGCGTACCACCGCGAGAAAGGCGAAGGGCACGACGGCCGAGGATTTCGGGATCGAGATTTCGAGCCCCGAGCGGGTGATCTACCCGGAGCTTGGCCTCACGAAGAAGGACCTCGCCGATTACTATGCCACGGTTGAGCCGCTGATCATGGTCGACGCGGCTGACCGGCCGATGACCCTGATCCGTTGCCCCGGTGGGCGCACCGGGGAATGTTTCTTCCAGAAGCACGACAAGGGGACGTTCGGCCCGCACGTGAAGCAAATCCCGATCGAGGAAAGCGACGGCGATACTGAGGACTATCTCTATTTCGATGATGTCCGCGGGCTGCTCGCTTGCGTCCAGATGGGCACGATGGAATTCCACGGCTGGGGCAGCAAGGTCGACAAGGTCGAATATCCCGACCGGTTGGTGTTCGACCTCGATCCCGACGTCGGCCTCGACTTCAACAAGGTGAAGGAAGCGGCCGTCCGCGTCCGCGACCTGGTCGCGGGAATGGGTCTCAAGAGCTTCCCGCTACTGACCGGCGGAAAGGGCATCCACGTCGTCATCCCGCTCGATCAGACTGCCGACTGGGCGGAGGTGAAGAGTTTCGCCGATCGCTTCTCGCGCGCGGTCGCGGAAGCCGAGCCCGACCGGTTCACCGCGAACATCCGCAAGGTGGAGCGGAAGGGGCGCATCTTCCTCGACTGGCTGCGCAACCAGCGCGGCGCGACGGCCGTCATGCCCTATTCCGCCCGAGCCCGCGAAGGCGCGCCCGTGGCCGCCCCGATCGCCTGGGAGGAACTGGACGATTTCGACAGCGGCGCCGCCTTCAGCATTCAGGACGCGGCGGACCTGCTGAAGCGCGCAAAGTCGAAGCGGCTTGCAGGCTGGGGCAAAGCGAAGCAATCCTTGCCGGATGCGTAGCCGCACCCGCGCAGTATTCCTTCCGCTTCTCTTCATCCTCACCGCGGCATCGCCTGCCGAGATACGCCAATGGCAAAAGCAGGCCCAGCGGGTCACGATCACACGTGACGACTGGGGCATCGCCCACGTCAAAGGTAAAAGCGACGCCGACGCGGTCTTCGGAATGATCTACGCCCAAGCCGAGGATGACTTCCCTCGCATCGAAGCGAACTATCTCACGGCGCTTGGGCGTACCGCCGAAGCGGAAGGCGAGAAGGCGATCTGGCAGGATCTGCGCGCCCGGCTCTACGTCAGCGATCGCGCGCTACAGGTGCACTACGCCGCTAGCCCGCCGTGGCTGAAGAAGCTGATGGACGCCTGGGCCGCGGGACTGAATTACTATCTCGCCACGCACCCGCAGGTTCGCCCCCGCGTCATTGCCCGCTTCGAGCCCTGGATGGCGCTGAGCTTTACCGAAGGGAGCATCGGCGGAGACATCGAGCGGATCGACCTCGGCGAGTTGCAGAAATTCTATGCCGGCAAACAGGCGGTCACAGCGTACGTGCCGGACAAGGAACCGCGTGGCTCCAACGGCATCGCGATCGCGCCGTCGATCACGGCTGGCGGCGGATCGCTGTTGCTGATCAATCCGCACACGAGTTTCTTCTTCCGCTCCGAGCAGCAGGTGACGAGCGACGAGGGCCTGAACGTCTATGGTGCCGCCACCTGGGGGCAGTTCTTCGTCTACCAGGGGTTCAACGAGCGCACCGGCTGGATGCACACGTCGAGCGGCGTCGATAATGTCGACGAATTCGCCCAGAAGGTGGAGAAGCGCGGCGACGGCTTCTGCTACCGCTACGGCAAGGACTGCCGAGCGCTCGCGAAGAGCCAGGTGACGATTCGCTACCGAACATTGACCGGCAGCCTCGCCTCGCGAAGCTTCACGACCTGGCACTCGCATCGCGGTCCTGTCGTGCGGGTGGCCAACGGACGCTGGATCGCCTTCGCGATGATGGACAAGCCCGTCACCGCTCTCCAGCAGAGCTTCCTGAGAACGAAGACGCGCGACCTGAAGGACTTCCTGAAGGTCGCAAACCTGCAGGCGAATAGTTCGAATAACACAATCTTTGCTAGCCGTAAGGGCGAGATCGCGTACCTTCACCCGCAGTTCGTGCCGAGGCGCGACGACCGCTTCGATTATACGAAGCCGGTCGACGGCAGCGATCCCGCGACCGACTGGGGACCCTTGCACGGCATTGCCGAGCTGCCGAACGTGATGAACCCGGCCAACGGCTGGGTCCACAATGAGAACAACTGGCCGTACCGCGCCGCGGGGCCCAACAGTCCCGACCCGGCGCGCTTCCCAAAGTACATGGACATGTTCGGCGAGAATTATCGCGGCATCCACGCTCTCCAGCTTCTGACGGGAAGCAGCGGCTGGACGCTGGAGCGTCTGCAGGCTGCCGCGTTCGACACTCACCAACCGGGGTTCGCGGAGCTGATCCCCTCACTGATCAAGGCCTACGATGAGCTTCCGCGGAGAGACGCCCGACGCGAGCGTCTGGAAGGCCCGATAGGTGCGCTTCGCACCTGGAATTACCGGTGGAGCGCCGGGTCGGTGCCGCAGTCGCTGGCGATGTTCTGGGTCGACGCGTTGATGAAAGGCGTCGCCGCACCGGAGGACGAGCCGATCAATGTGACCACGACCCGGCTGGTCCGCGACACGAGCAGCGCGCAGAAGCTCGCAGCCCTGACCGCCGCCGTCGCGCGCCTCCGCCGCGACTTCGGCTGGTGGCAGGTGCCGTGGGGCGACATCAATCGCTTCCAGCGCATCTCGCCGGCCATCGATCATCCTTTCAGCGACGCGGCGCCGAGCATCCCGGTCGCCTTCCCCTCTGCGCGCTGGGGCTCGCTGGCATCCTTCGGAGCGTCGCCCAAGCCCGGCACGAAGCGCTGGTATGGAACCAGCGGCAACAGCTTCGTGGCCGTCGTCGAATTCGGGAAAAGGGTCCGCGCGCGAGCGGTCACAGCCGGAGGCGAAAGCGGCAACCCCGCTTCGCCGCACTTCGACGACCAGGCTGAACGCTACGCGACCGGCAATCTGCGCGAAGTCTACTTCTACCCGGACCAGGTCAACGCGCACATGAAGCGGCGATACAAGCCGGGCGAGTAGCTAGCGGATCGCCTCGAGTTCGAGGCCGCGGGTCTCGCGTGCGAGCAAGGCGCTGACGCCGCTGATCAGGCACGCCGCGCCGACATAGACCGCGACCGGCGTCGCCGAGTCATACTGCTTGTACAGCCACAGAGCGATGATCGGCGCGAGCGACCCTGCGACGATAGACGTCAGCTGGTACGCGAGGCTCACGCCCGAATAGCGAATGCGCGTCGGGAACAGCTCGGTGATGAACGCAGCCTGCGGTCCGTACATCGCGCCGTGAAGCACCAGCCCAACCACTAGCGCCAGGACGATCGACACATTGTCGCCGCTGCCGAGCAGGCCGAACATGACGAAGCACCAGGCAGCCAGCCCGAACGCACCGAATGCATAGACCGGCCGCCGCCCAATCCTGTCGGACAGAAGCGCGAACAAAGGTATCGCGAAGAACTGGACCGCGGCGCCGATCAGCAGCGCGTTGAGCGCGAGGCTGCGGCTCTGGTGTGAGACGTCGACCAGATAGGTCAGCGAGAAGACGGTGAGGATGTAATAGGAAATGTTCTCACCGACGCGCAGGCCCGCGCCGAGCACAAGCGCCTTGGGCCGCTCGCGCAGGACCTCCATCGCCGGAACCTTGGGCGGAGCCTCAGCCTCGTCCAGCTCCTTTTCGAACATCGGGCTCTCGGAGACGCGGTTGCGGATGTACCAGCCGACGACCACGAGCAGCGCCGACAGGACGAAAGGCACGCGCCAGCCCCAGGCGAGAAAATCCGCCTCGGTCTGAACCACGGCCATGATTGCGAGGACCGCGGCCGCGAGCAGATTTCCGGCCGGAACGCCCGCCTGCGGCCAGCTCGCCCAGAAGCCGCGGCGCGCTGCATCGCCATGCTCGGCGGCCATCAGCACTGCCCCGCCCCACTCGCCGCCGACCGCGAAGCCCTGCACCAGGCGCAAGGCGATCAGCGCGAGCGGAGCCCATATGCCGATCTGCGCGTAGGTCGGCAGAAGGCCAATGAGCACAGTCGCGACGCCCATCAGGATAAGGCTCAGCATCAGCAGGCGCTTGCGGCCGATGCGGTCGCCGAAATGGCCGAAGACGATCCCGCCCACCGGCCGCGCGACGAAGCCCAGCGCATAGGTCGCGAAGGCGAGCAGCGTGCCCGTCAACGGGTCGAATTCCGGGAAGAACAGTTTGTTGAAGACGAGCGCGGCGGCCGAGCCGTAGAGGAAGAAGTCGTACCACTCGATGGTCGTGCCGATGAGGCTCGCCATCACCACCCGCCGAAGCGGCGTCTTCCCCTCAGCCATACGCTCCCCTGTACTCTTGGCCGTCAGCTGTTGGCGAACCGATCCGTCGCGCGCACGAGCCCGTCAAGGATGCCCGGCTCGTTGAACAGATGCCCGCCGTCCGGAACGATCTGCAGGTCGACCTCCGGCCAGGCCTGCTTCAGCTGCCAGGCGGCACGCGGAGGTGTGCAGCAATCGTGGCGACCCTGAACGATCACGCCGGGAATCCCGCGGATCTTGTACGCATCACGCAGCAGCTGGCCTTCTTCGAGCCAGCCTTTGTTCGCCATGTAATGGTTCTCAATCCGGGCCACGGCCACGGCGACCTCGGGGCTCGTGAAATGGTCGACGACCTCGGGCCGCGGGAGCACGGTCACCGTGTCCGCTTCCCACTTGCTCCACGCCCTGGCGAAGCGGAGCTGCTCGTCCGGGTCGGCGCTGACGAGCCGCTTGCGGTAGGCCTCGATGAAGTCGGTGCGCTCAGCCTCGGGAATGATCGAAGCGAACTCGTCCCACTTGTCCGGATAGAGCGAGCTCGCGCCGCCTTCCTTGTACAGCCAGTCGAGCTCGAACTGCTGGAACAGGAAGATGCCGCGAAGCACCAGCTCGGTGCAGCGCTCCGGATATTTCTGCGCATAGGCGAGCGAGAGTGTGGAGCCCCAGCTTCCGCCGAAGACCATCCACTTGTCGACCTTGGCGACCTGCGTCCGCAGCTTCTCGATGTCGTCGACAAGGTGCCAGGTCGTGTTCGCTTCGAGGCTCGCATAAGGCGTCGACTTCCCGCAACCACGCTGGTCGAAGACGAGGATATTGTACTTCTCGGGGTTCCACTGGCGCCGATGGTCGGGGCTCGATCCGCCGCCGGGACCGCCATGGAGCATCACGGCCGGCTTGCCGTTGGGATTGCCCGACAGCTCCCAGTAGAGGCTGTGTCTGTCGCCGACGTCGAGGTGCCCCGTCTCGTAGGGCTGGAAGTCCGGATAGAGGGTCCGGCGCTCGGTCGTGTGGATGTCCCTCAAAAGCTGAACTCCTCGTAGATGCGCGACACGTCGCCATTCCACTCATTCTCATACTTGTCGAGAAGGCGATCGGCGGGCGTGATGCCGGTTGCGACGACTTCCCGAAGCGGATCGAGGAAACCGCCTTCATTGTCGCCAGCCGAATTGAGCCGGCCGCGAGTGGTCAGGCCGCCGGCCGCGATCTCAAGGACTTGGGCGGCGAGATCGCGAACCGTGCCTCCGCCGGGCACGGGGGCGGCGAGCACCAGCCACGGGACCTGGTGCCTGACCTGCGAACGCTCCTCGATCGACCAGTGCTTGACCAGGTCCCAGGCCGCGTCGAGCGCGGTCTGGTCGTAGAGCAATCCGACCCAAAGAGCTGGAAGAGCGCAAATGCGGCCCCAGCGGCCGCCGTCCGCGCCCCGCATCTCGAGGAAGCTCTTGAGGCGGACCTCGGGAAAGATGGTCGAGAGGTGGTCGACGAAGTCGGACAGCCGCGGCTTTTCGCCCGGGAGCTGGGGTAACTTCCCGTCGAGGAAGGCGCGGAAGCTCTCGCCCGCGACGTCGATATATTTGCCTTCGCGGTAGACGAAGTACATCGGCACATCGAGCGCGTAGTCGAGGTAGCGTTCGTACCCGAACCCTTCCTCGAATACGAATGGTAGCATCCCCGTGCGATCGGGGTCGGTGTCCTCCCAGATGTGGCTTCGGAAGCTACGGAAGCCGTTAGGCTTGCCTTCGGTCAGGGGAGAGTTGGCGAACAAGGCGGTCGCCACGGGCTGGAGAGCGAGACCGACGCGGAACTTCTTCACCATGTCGGCTTCTGAACTGTAATCCAAATTCACCTGGATGGTACAAGTGCGAAGCATCATGTCCAGGCCGAGCTTCCCGACCTTGGGCATGTAGTTGAGCATGATCTTGTACCGACCCTTGGGCATGACCGGCAGGTCGGATCGCGCCTTGTCGGGCCACATCCCAAGACCGAGGAATCCGAGGCCGAGCTCGTCGCCGATCATCTTGCATTGCCCGAGATGCCGCGCCGCTTCGGAGCAAGTCTGATGCAGATTCTCGAGCGCGGCTCCAGAAAGCTCGAATTGTCCGGCGGGCTCGAGGCTGATCGTTCCATCGGGTCCCGACAGCGCGATGACATTCCCGTTCTCGGTCACCGGCTTCCAGCCGAACTGCGTAAGCCCGTTGAGAAGGTCGCTGATTCCGCCGGGCTCGTCATAGCTCGGGGCATGATGGTCGCGGACGTTGTAGACGAACTTCTCATGCTCGGTGCCGATGCGCCATCGCTCTGGCGGTTTCTCTCCGCCGGAGAAGACCGCGAGCAGGTCGTCGCGGCTTTCGACCAGCCGGTGCGTTTCGGGCGTATCGTCGGTGCGCTGCGTCATTCGCTGGCGCGCTTAGCCGCGCGCTGTGGGCCGCGCCAGCACTTCCGATTTATGAAATCATAAGATGGCGTCAGCGCCAGTCGCCCGCGACTGCCATGTAGGCGGTGAGAGCAGCCAGCGCCGCCGTCTCCGCACGCAGGATGCGAGGTCCGAGCGAGATCGGAACGGCGGTCGGCACGGCCCGAATCGCAGCCCGCTCCTCGTCGGTGAAGCCGCCTTCCGGGCCGACCAGGATCGTGGCAGCGCCCGGCTTGAACGTCGATGCCGCGGGATCGCCTCCTCCTTCGTCCGCGAAATAGAGCTGGCGGCCCCCCTGCTTCAGCAATTGCGCGAGTTGCACCGGCGCCTCGATGGCCGGAAGACGCGTCCGCCCGCACTGCTCCGCCGCTTCGATCGCTATGGCTTCGAGCCGCTCGAGCTTGACCCGCTCGGCGATGGTGCGCCGGGTCATCACCGGGATTAGCCGGGCGACGCCAAGCTCGGTCGCCTTCTCGACCAGCCAGTCCGTCTGGTTGCGCTTGACCGGCGCGAAGGCGAGCCAGACGTCGGATATCGTCTCCGGCTCGCGCGTCCGCCGCCCCACGGCGAGAGCCATGCGCATCTTTCCCGCCTCGGCGATCCGGGCGATCCATTCGCCCGAGCTTCCGTCGAAGGCGAGGAGTTCAGCGCCTTCGCCGAGCCGCATTACATTGCCGAGATAGTTCGCCTGCCCAGCATCCAGGTCGATACGCGCACCTTCAGCCAGCGGTGAGCGCACGAACAGGCGCGGCAAGCTCTTCGGCGGCCATGCAGGCGTAGCGGGCATGGCCGTGACTTAGCTTGCGGAGGTGGGATCCGCTACGGTTTCATGGCGCAGAGCTCTAGGCCGCCCGCTAAGGTCTGTTCCCTTATCCGCCGCCGTGAAGGTCGACGCCGCGGTTCGGATTGCAGCCGAAGCCGGGCATCCCGAACGTGCTCTTCGGGTCCAGGTCAGGGACTGAGACGCCCTGGCTTGCGATAAAGGAGCCAAAGGATTGCGTGATACCGCCGGGATCGCCAACGGACGGGTCACCGTCCGGCGAATCGTTGAGGCCGGAGAATACGCAGAACGAACGGGCATGAATGTCGATCTGCGGCGCCGTATAATTATCCGTCGGCGGCGGGCCCTTGATTTCACCGGCAAGCGCCGGAGCGGCAATCGTGGCTGAGCAAAAAGCCGCCACGAACAGGAGCTTCCTGTTCATCAAGCTCTCCTCTTCGGTCCACCCGACGGCGGGCCAATAGCCCAAACGCAATAACTGCACGAGTTAACTTTCGATGCGGGCCGATCGGCACCCGAGTGAGCATTTCTTAACCACGTTTGCGTAGAGCGGCGGCGAGGGAGCGCGCTCGTGGATTCAGCTGTTTCGACACAGGCGAGCACATTCGATCGCTTCCGGCGCGTCGGCACGGCAATGGCCATCCTTGTGATCCTCCTCGCGATCGTCGAATTTTTCTGGAATGCGGCGAACCCCACCGACCGCGACTTCATCAGCTTCTGGGGAGCGGCCCAGCTCGCGCTCTCGAGCGGTCCCGCTGGAGCGTACGACCAATCGAAGCTGCACGAAGTCCAATCGGCCTCGGTCACTTTCGTCAACGGCGACGGCATGCCGTTCCCCTACCCACCCGCCTTCCTCGCCCTGGTGGCACCGTTCGGCCTGCTGCCTTTCGCCGCCTCGCTGGCGCTTTGGTCGGCTGCGACCTTCGCAATCTACTTCGTCACGATCCGGCGGATGTTTCCGGAATCTGGCTTGCTTGCCGCAGGCTTCCCGCCGGTCTTCATCAACGCCGCGATCGGGCAGAACGCCTTTCTGACCGCCGCGATCTTCATCGGTGGGATGCTGCTTCTTCGGGGCCGGCCGTTTGCCGCCGGGCTGCTGCTCGGCTGCCTGGTGATCAAGCCGCAGCTTGGACTGCTCCTACCCGTCGCACTGCTCGCGGCACGGCAATGGCGAGCGATCGCTGGCGCGGCGCTGTCCTCCATCGGGCTCCTGCTCGCGGGCGCTGCAGCCTTCGGGATGGCGGCCACCGAAGCCTGGCTTGCCCAGATGCCGCTCTACGTCAGTATCGGACGCGACGGCCTCGTCGGCTGGCACAAGATGGCCAGCGTCTATGCCGCGATGCGTCAGATGGGTGCTGGGATGGAGATTGCCTTCGCGGTCCATCTGACCGTCGCTGCTGGCGCTGCAGCAGCAGTTTGGCTGGCTTGGCGCTCGAAAGCCGACCTCCTGGCGAAAGCCTCTGTACTCGCGTCGGCGACGATGCTCGCCAGCCCCTACGTCTTTCCGTACGACGCCGTCCTCCTCGTCATCGCCTTCTTCTGGCTCGCCCGCCGCGGCGCTTCGGCCCTGCCCCTTGCGCTGCTTTGGTTCCTGCCGATCCTGACAATCGCCCAGATCGGCTGGGCGTCGGGACCGGTGAACCTCCAGCCCGTTGTCCCGATCGGCCTCCTCATCCTGTCGCTGATGCAACTGCGTGCGTCTCGACAGGAGTCTCGCGCGGCGACTAATCAGCCGCCATGGCCGACGGCAGCGACATCGTCCCGGACAGCGAACGCCGAGGTCTGATCGGAGCCCTTCCGCAGCGCCTGCGGCCCTACGCATCGCTGATGCGGCTCGACCGGCCGATTGGCACCTGGCTCCTCTACTGGCCCTGCGCGTGGAGCGTTGCGCTGGCCGGGGTCGGCGGGCGCTGGGACCTGTTCCTGTGGTTCCTGCTCGGTGCCTTCGCGATGCGCAGCGCCGGCTGCGTCTACAACGACATCGTCGACAAGGACCTCGACCGGAAAGTCGAACGCACGCGCCTCCGCCCACTCGCGAGCGGGCGCGTATCGGTCACGTCGGCCTGGGTGCTAATCGGCCTCCTCGGCGCGATCGGGCTGCGGGTGCTGGCGCAATTGAACATGGTGGCGGCGGCCGTGGCGCTGGTCAGCATCGCTCCCGTCGCCGTCTATCCCTTCATGAAGCGCATCACCTGGTGGCCGCAGGCGTGGCTCGGCCTCGTCTTTTCCTGGGGCGCGCTGGTCGGCTGGCCGGCCGTCACTGGCTCGCTTGGCGTTCCGGCGCTGCTCCTATGGTTCGGAAGCATCGCCTGGGTGATCGGCTACGACACGCTCTATGCCATCCAGGACATCGAGGATGACGCGCTGGTCGGGGTCAAATCGTCGGCGCGCAGGCTGGGCGACAAGGCGACACTTGGGATCGCCTCCTTTTACGGCGTTGCAATCCTGTTTTGGGGAGCGGCCATCTGGTCGGTTAGGCCAGATTGGCTGGCGCTGCTCGCGCTCGTTCCGGCGGCTCTCCATCTCGCGAACCAGGTCCTTCGCGCCGACCCGAAGGACGGCCAATCCGCTCTTCGGCTGTTCCGGTCGAACCGGACGGCGGGCCTGCTCGTCTTCCTCGCGATGCTGGTCGTCGGCCTCACGAGCGGCTAGGCGCTCGCAAATGCTCCCTGTCGAAAAAGCGCGCGAATGCGCGGAGATGCTCGTCGACCGAGCGCGCGCTTCCGGTGCCGATGCGGCCGATGCAATCTATGTCGGCGCGGAATCGCAGAGCGTTCAGGTGCGTCTCGGCGAGCTCGAGCATGTCGACCGCTCCGAGGGGGAGGAGGTCGGCCTTCGAGTTTTCGTCGGCCAGCGTTCGGCAAGCGTCGCCTCGTCCGATTTTTCACCCGAAGCGATGAGCGAGCTTGTCGCCCGTGCAATCGCCATGGCCAGAGAAGCGCCCGAGGATCCCTACGCCGGCCTCGCGCCGGCGAAGTTGATCGCGCACGGACCATTCCCCGACATCCAATCCGAAGACCGTAGTGAAGACGACCCGCAGTCGCTGCGCAAGCGAGCTCTAACGGCGGAGAAGGCAGCGCTTGCGGTTCCCGGCGTAACGAATTCGAGCGGAGGATCCGCAGGAGGTTCGGCAAGCACGATGGCGCTTGCGACTTCGACGGGCTTTAGCGGCACGTCCCGAGCGACGGGCCATAGCAACTCGGTTACGGTCATTGCTGGCGAGGGCTCCTCCATGCAGCGCGACAGCGCGTGGCACGGCGCCCGCCACCTGGACGACCTCGACTCGGCCGATGAGGTGGGCCGGCTCGCCGGCGAGCGCACGATCGCGAAGCTAAATCCCGGCAAACCCAGGCCCGGCCACTATCCCGTCTTGTTCGACCCGCGTGTCGCAGGCTCGCTCCTCACGCATTTCGCCGCCGCGATTACCGGCGGCGCGATAGCGCGGAAGGGAAGCTTCCTTCATGGCAAGCTGGGCGAGAAAATCTTCGCCGAGACTGTGCGGATTGTCGATGATCCCTTGCGCATTCGCGGCCTGCGTTCGAGGCCCTTCGACGGGGAGGGTCTGCCAGTCGCGCGTATGGATCTCGTCTTCGACGGAATCTTGCGGACATGGACAGCCGAGAGCTCGTCCGCCCGCCAGCTCGGGATCCAGCCGACCGGCCATGCGGTACGCGGCGCTAGCGGCCCACCGGGAGCAGGCCCAAGCAACCTCTTCATCGAACCCGGCAGCCGCAGCCGCGAGGAATTGCTCGCGGACTTTCCCGAGGCGCTGCTCGTTACGGAGCTGATCGGCCAGGGCATCAACTATGTCACGGGCGACTACAGCCGCGGGGCTGTGGGGTTCATGGTCCGCAACGGCGAGATCGCAGAGCCGGTCGCGGAGATTACAATCGCGTCGAACCTGCTCGACATGTTCGCGACGCTCGAGCCCGGCAGCGACCTGGAGTTTCGTCGGGGCATCGATGCGCCGACTCTACTCATCCCGGAAATGACGGTCGCTGCGGCGTAGGCAGCCGCCACCGCCGCACCTCTAGGATCAGTCGTGCATATGTTCTGCCTGTGGGCGGAAGCCGGGTACCCAGAAAACGTGGGTAATCTTTCGCTTACCGCCGCCTAGGTCGAGCACGAACTTGTCGGGTCTGCCTTGACCGTCCCGTGAGACCGCCCGGCCCCACTGCCCGCTGTCCGTTACCGAGCTGCTTCCGCCAAGGTTTTTGCCCACTTCGCGGAACGTAAAGCCGTCCGCGGCTGAGCCTGGTCGCCCGCCGCCGCCTCCGCCTCCGCCTCCACCGCTGTCGATGTGGCCGCTGCCGTACATCGCGCTGCTGTTCAGCATTTGATAGTCGTGCGCGTTCGGTGCGCGGTTCGCCGGACCGTAGTTGAAACCGCCCACGGTGCCGCCATCGGGAGCGTTCGTGTAATCCATGCACGTCCCGAGGTTGGCGTTATCGAACTGCTCATCTTGGTGATCGAGCCCGAAATCATGTCCGATTTCCTGGCAAGCAACGAGGTCCCGCCAGCCGGGCGTGTTGTAGGCTGCGGTGTTGTAGTAGCTGTCATTCAGCTTGGTCGTCGCCTGAGAGATGTGATCGCCGCTGGCCCAGATGGTGGCGATGCCAAGCCAACCGCGAAATCCGTAGGCGTCGCTGCAAACCAGGACGCCACCGGCGATCGGGCTGCATTTCTTGGACGTCGTGCCGGAATAGGCGCCGCCGTCCGTCAATGTCAGCGGTGTCTGGCTGTCCCAATCGGTCCGCGCCTGGGAATAATAAGTGAGCCACGCGCTGTCCCTAAGAGTGTGGCGCACCGTAAGCGACACCCCGTTTCCGCTGTTGGCCCAATGATAGTTGCCCCATTGGTGATTTGCGGTTGCCGGTGACGTCGTCAGAACAATCACGGCTGCCGCAGCGAATAGCGCTGCCTTTTTCATGAACTGCCCCCTACTTCCCCGCCGTCGCGACTCGGCTGCAGAGAGGAAGGCTCTGCCTGATCAACAATTGAGTCAAATGTCTTTATTTGCAGCGCTCTAACACCCGCGACGACTGAGGTCAGACAGTCGTTTCGATCGCCGGAATGCCGAGGCGCATAATTTCGATTTTGGTGCAACGGTCCATCACGACCTTCAGCCCGGCCGCCTCGGCGCGTGCGGCGGCTTCCTCGTTGACGATGCCGAGCTGCATCCAGACCGCCTTCGCTCCCGCCTCAATTGCCCGATCGACCGCCTCACCGGCGGCGATCGGCCTGCGGAAGATGTCAACGATGTCGATCGGAACGCCAAGCTGGGAGAGATCGCGCCAGACGAACTCGCCGTGAATATGCTCGCCGGTGATTTGCGGATTGACGGGAATCATTCGGTAACCGTGCCGCTGAAGGAAGGCTGCGACCCCGTAGGACGGTCGGTCCGGCCGGTCCGAGCAGCCGAACACCGCGATGGTGCGCGCTTCGGTCAGCAATTCTCGTATGTCTTCGTCGCGGGTCAGCGGCATGGTAATCTCCTGCCGCTTCAATGCTTCAACGGCGAACCGTTTCCAGTTCTTGCACGACCCGGCTTGCCAATTCGGCGAATGCCTTGGCTTCCGGCCCTTCACCCAACGCCGGAGGATTGCCCGAATCCGACGCCGCTCGCACTGACGCCGACAGCGGCAAGCGACCGAGGAACGGCACTCCGATTTCGCCCGCTGCCGCCTCGACCCCGCCGCTTCCAAACGGGTCGGAACCTTCGCCGCAGTGCGGGCAGACGTAGCCGGCCATATTTTCGATGATGCCGAGGACCGGTACGTCCATCTTGCGAAAGAGGTCGATCGCCCGCGTCGCGTCGATCAGCGACAGGTCCTGCGGCGTAGAGACGATCACCGCGCCGTCGGGCCGCGATTTCTGGATCAGTGACAGCTGCACATCGCCGGTGCCGGGCGGAAGGTCGACGACCAGCATCTCCGCATCGCCCCAGTCCGCCTCGATCAGCCGGGCGAGCGCGCCCGTCGCCATGGGCCCGCGCCAGGCCAGCGCATGGCCCGGCGACACCAGCTGCCCCAGCGAGAGGAACTTGAGGCCATGCGCCTCGACCGGGATCAGGCGGTCGTTCTCGGCAGTCGGCTTTGCATCGCATCCGAGCAAAGTCGGCTGAGAGGGACCATAGACGTCCGCGTCGACCAACCCGACCTTCCTACCTACCTTAGCGAGGGCGATCGCGAGATTGGCGGCGACGGTGGACTTGCCAACCCCGCCCTTTCCGCTTCCGACGGCGATCAATGCGCGGTGCGGCTGCGACGCGGTCATCGCGATACGCACCTCGTTCACGCCCTCGGCCGTGCTCGCCGCCTGGTAAAGCTCCCGCTCAAGCTGCGAGCGCTCGGCATTCCCGAGGCCTGTGGCATCGACGATCAGCGTCGCAACGCCATCGTTCACGCGGCGCGAGCGGATCCGGTTGGCCTCCGGATGCCGCTCAAGTTCTACCAATGCATCGCTGCGTTCTGCCATCGTCGCGCGACATAGGCACTCGGGTGCGGCTTGCCACTGTTTTTCAACGACTCGGCTCCCTATAGTGGGGTCATGACCATGTTTTCAGGGCTCGGCCCCAGGGCGCGAGCCTTCTTGAGCGACATCAAAGGTCCTTGGGGTCCGTCGGGCGGCGGGGAGCCGGAAGGCGGCGAAACACCCTCAAGCGGGCCATGGGGCGAACCGCCCAAGCGCAGGAAGGCAAGCGCCGGAACGCCCCGCAACGTCACGTCGCTCGACGAATTCCTGCGCAAGAGCCGCGAACGCTTCGGCGGCGATGGTGGCGGCGGATTTTCCGGCGGGCCGAGCGGCAAGCTGATCAGCTGGGGCATCATCGGCCTCATCCTGGTCTGGCTCATCTTCACCTCATTCCATGTCATCGCTCCGGGCGAGCGCGGCGTCGTCACCCAGTTCGGCCGCTACAGCCGTACGCTCTCACCGGGTGTCGGGATGACGCTGCCGCTGCCTGTCGAGCGCGTGCAGAAGGTCGACGTCGAGAACATCCGTGAACTGCCGCTCGGTTCTGCAAGCACCGAGACTTTGATGCTCACG
>DASUVP010000035.1:0-4015 GCA_036378895.1 Sphingomicrobium sp. | reverse complement strand
CGACCCGCATGTCGTGCCGGATCGTTCCGGCTTGAGTAGGTGGCCGCGAACGGCAACGTCCTACTTGACGCGTTCGACCTGTTCGAACTCCAGCTCGACCGGCGTTGCGCGGCCGAAGATGGACACGCTGACCTTGACACGGCCGCGGTCGAAATCGAGTTCCTCGACGATGCCGTTGAAGCTCGCGAACGGTCCGTCGAGAACCTTCACCGCATCGCCGATCTCATAGTCGACGTTGATCTTCTGCTTCGGCGCTGCGGTCGCGGCCTCTTCCTTGGTGGAGAGGATTCGCGCGGCCTCGTTCTCGGTGATCGGCTGCGGCTTGCCGCCCGGACCGAGGAAGCCGGTAACCTTCGGCGTGTTCTTCACCAGGTGGTAGACCTGGTCGTTCATCGCCAGCTTGGCGAGGACATAGCCGGGGAAGAACTTGCGGTCAGAGGTGACCTTCTTTCCGCGGCGGATCTCGGTGACCTTCTCGGTCGGGACCTCGACCGCTTCGACCTGGCTTTCGAGCCCCAGGCGCGTCGCCTCGGCGAGGATCGAATCCTTCACCTTGTTCTCGAAGCCGGAATAAGCGTGGATGATGTACCAGCGGGACATTTTTTCTGGGGATTCCCTGTTGAGCGCTAGCCGATCAGGCCGAGCAGGAAGCGGACAACCGCGCTGAAGCCGCTGTCGACGATGAAGAAGAAGATGGCCAAGGCGGCGGTCATGATCAGGACCATGATCCCGGTGCGGACCGTCTCGTTCCACGTCGGCCAGACGACCTTCGACGCTTCGCTGCGGACCTGACGGATGAATTCGCCTGGGGAGGTCTTCGCCACCTGCATTGCCTCTTCGAGATAGAAAAAGGCTCCGCGGACCCGGAGGCCGGCGGAGCTGAACGCGACTTAGCGATACGGCCCCGACTCTTCAAGGCTGGCAGGAGTGGAGGGACTCGAACCCCCGGCCCTCGGTTTTGGAGACCGATGCTCTACCAACTGAGCTACACTCCTCCAGGGCTCCCATGAAAGTAGTAGTTTCTTGGGACCCTATGCCGGCCCGCGACTTATGCGGCGATGGCCAGCGGCGCAAGGGCGACGGGCCTAGTCGATTATCTTTCTGAGCGTCCGCACCATGAACGCGGTCGACCAGCCGATGAGGACAAAGCCGATCAAAGCTTCCAGCGCGCCGACCAGCCGCCACTTCTCGGCGAAGTTTTCTGCGGCAGCCCCCAAGGTCGCGTAACAGGAAGCCGAATAATAGAGGGCCTCCTCCATCGAATGCATCGCGCCGACATATCGATAGAAGGCGGCGAAGATCGCGATTTCGACGAAGTGCAGGGCGAAGAGGAGCAGCCCGTAGGTGCCCATGAGGATGGAGGCGCGCAGCCCAAACTCGTTGGGTAAGGCCTTCTCGTCGTGAAGATGGAGCGCCCGCGAGATGGCGACGAGGCCGGAGCTGTGCACGACAACCATCAGCAGTATGAATCCCGCGACCACGGCAAGCTGCAGTCCGAGGTCAACGACAGCGACTTCGTCTGTCAAGCGCGCGCTCCCTAGGTGAGCACGTTCAACGCCGATTGATCATAGGATGTTGCGTCGCACCTGGTCAGCCGCGGCTCCATTACCTTGAGCTCAGGCTAACCCGCGACCTCGACTCCGCTTCGCTCACCGCGGCGCGGATCTGGTTGCGGACCTTGCGGCGGCAGGCACCGACATGCTCCCACGTGACGCAGAGCTCGTCGACAGCGGCCTCGATGCGGCGGTCGAGCTCGTCCTTGGACCGCGGCGACGCGAGCTCGTTCGCCGTGACGATGAAGGTTGTCGTCCGGACGCCATCGTCAGCGGCGACGGCCGGAGCGGCGAAAGCGGCTGCCGCAAGAAGCGCGATGATTCTGGTGCGCATGAATGTTCTCCTGATCGCGCGGCCCGGGAAGTCCCCAAGCCGTCGAGTGGAGAATCACCCTGTTCGCCTTCGACCGACAGGACGACGGCCGGACAAGGCGCCGACAAAACGCTGACAAAGTGCCGATTTCGCCGATCAAGAGATGACGAGTGATCGCGAGTTGGTGCGCGCCCAATAATCTTCGAGGCCGATCGCGCGGGTGAGGGCGGCGAAGCGGGAGTCGCGACGCAGCGCCTGCAGGGGTCGGCGAAACAGGTTGGAGGTGTGACGGTCGGTGCCCGCATAGATGCCCTGCTCTCGCGCGAAATAGACGTCGGGCATCGCGAAACCGCGGTTGAAGTAGAGGGCGTCAAGCATGCGGAAAGCGGTGTCGAAGTCGCCAAGGTAGCCCGCAAACGTCGCCGCATTCGCGGCGAATCCGGTGCCGCGACGAGCCGATTCGGCAGACGCTTCTATCGCTCGCCGGACTGCGGAGGCGTCCCCGCTGGCGAGCGCGTTCGCCTGCTGCGCTACGAGGTCGAAATTCCAGTCGGGAATGCCGACCGGACGGGTGGCGACGTCGACGGTCATCGCCGCAGCCTCCGCCGCCTTCCCATTGTACATCCTGTAATAGAGATTGCTGAACCAGATGGCGAAATGGCGCGGCCAGAGGGCGAAAGAGCGTGTCATGGCCACGTCCGCCTCGTCGAAACGGCCCAGATCCCATAGCATGACGTTGAGACGGTAGGCGATGCGCGGCGAGGGCGGCATATCCCGTGCGGCGCGTTCGACGACTTCCAGGGCCTCCCGGGTGCGGCCCGCCTCGAACAGCACGTCGGCGAGGCCCAGCTGAAGTTCCGGATGGTCCCGATGATGGCGAAGCGCGGCGCGGCTGGCCTGCTCCACCGCATACCAATTGCGGAATTTCCGCATCGCGACGACATAGGCGGCAAGCGCGTCCGCCTGGTTTGGCTCGAGCGCGAGCGCGCGTTTTATGGCCGCGGTTCCGCGCTCACGCAGTTCGAACCGCTCGGTCGACGGCGCCTGATCCGCTTGCTTCATGTACGCCAGGGCAAGCAAGCCCCAGATTTCGGCGGCGTCCGGAGCGATCTGAGCGGCCTGGCGGAGCTTGCCGATGGCATCGCTGGTCTGATCGACCCTCCCCTCGTGCATCGCATCCTTCGCGTCGTCGAGCAGAATGCGGGCCTCACGCGGGAGACGGTCACCGCCGAGCAAGGTCCAGCCAAGTCCGGCCGCGGCGGCAATGCCGACCGCGGAGCCGGCAATCACGGTTCTGCGGCTGAGGCTGCCAGGTTGACGAGGCACAACGGGCGAAACTGCAGCGGCGCCGTTGCCCGGTACCAGCCGGTAGCCGACCTTGGTGATCGTTTCGACGCGGAACTGGCCGCCGGCTTCCTTCCCGGCGACGGCGCGCAGGCGCGAGACGACGCGGTTGATCGCGTCCTCCCCGATGATCCGCCCTTCCCAGACCAATTTGGTGAGGTCGTCCTTGGTGACGACTCCGCCGTCCGCGCGGCGGAGAGCCACAAGCAGCTGCATGACGCGCGGATCTATGATTGCGGCGCCGCCCTTGCGTACGACCTCTCGGGTGGCCGGCCGGAACTCGGCATCGCCGATCCGGAAAGGCGCTTCATGAGCGAGGACGACGGGACTGCAGTCCACCGCGCGGACCCCTTTAGCCTTGGCGCAGAGGACTGGAGATGGAGTGCGGCGTCAAGCCGCTATGTCGTAGGGGATGATCTCGCCGCTGAGGTAGAGGTTGCGGGCCTTGGTCCGTGACAGCTTGCCCGAGCTGGTCCGCGGGAGCGAGCGTGGCGGCACCAGCTCGACCACCGGCGTGATGCCGGTGATCGCCCGAACCCGCTCTCGAATGTCGTCACGCAGGCGCCCGCGCTCCTGCGGGTCGGAGACACGGCAATGGACGAGCACGGCCGGAGTTTCCTCGCCCGACGGGCCGGTGATCGCGAAGGCGGCTATGTCGCCCGACTTGAAGCCGGGGAGCTGCTCGACCGCCCACTCGATGTCCTGCGGCCAGTGGTTGCGGCCGTTGATGATAATCATGTCCTTGGCGCGGCCAACGATGAAGATGTAGCCGCCGGACATGTAGCCCACGTCGCCGGTGTCGAGC
>DASUVP010000034.1:0-10432 GCA_036378895.1 Sphingomicrobium sp. | reverse complement strand
GTTCTGCTTCGCTCATGCCGAGGGTCGCCACGCTACGCACTCCATTGCTGCCGCCAACGAGGCGCCCCATATGGTCGGACGAGGCGCGGGCCACAAGCACAAGGAAATGTCTTGCGGTTCGGCCTTGCGGGAATCGCCCTTGCAGGAATCAAGCGCCCCATGCTAGGCGCCCGCCACCCTGCCGCGGAGCAGCCATCCGGCTCGCCAGCGGCTCAAGCTCAGAGCGGGCGTAGCTCAGGGGTAGAGCACAACCTTGCCAAGGTTGGGGTCGAGGGTTCGAATCCCTTCGCCCGCTCCAGTTTTCCTACGAATCGACGCGTGGTGCCTCGTCTAAAGCGAGACCATCGGGCTGTAGCGCATCTCGTGCTGCACGATCGTTGCCCGGACGACGTTGTTCATCAGCCGCATCCGCACTTCGAGCGGCGTCGATGTCTTCTTGATCATCACCGCGACCGAATAGCTCCGGCCGTCCGGCGCCGTGAGGATCCCGATGTCGTTGTAGCCCGCCTGGGTCGAGCCGAGCACCTGGCCGGTGCCGGTCTTGTGGCTCAGCGTCCAGCCGGGCTTGAGGCCTCCGCGCAGACGGTTCTTGCCTGTCGAGGTCTGGCTCATGATTCTCAGGATCCGCGCCGTCGAGGCCGGGGAGAGCAACTCGTTCCGCTTCAGGCGCGCAAGCGCGTCAACGATCGCGTTCGCGGACGCGCCGTCATAGGGGTCCTCGACATAACGGTTGAACGCGGCCTTCCGCACCGACATCGGCAGCGCGTTGCGCGCCTGATAGAAGGCGTTGCCGATCGAATAGCTCGGGCTCCAGGTGAGGCCGGCGATACGGCTCTGCAGCGAGCGCTCGCCCTCGTAGAAGCGGATCGCGCCGAGGCCCTTGTTGCGGATCATCGCGCGCACCGCTTCCGGCCCGCCGACCGAGCGCATGAGCTTGTCGTTGCAAGTGTTATCGCTCTTGGTGAGCGCCTGGTACATCAGCTCGCCGAGCGTGACGGTGGTGCCGCCGCCAAGGATTTTCGTGGCGATCGGCTGATGGAAGAGGGTGAGATCGCTGCGCGTCAGGGTGACTCGGTCGTCGAGCCGGACGCGGCCCTTGTCGACCGCGTCGAGCGCGGTGATCGCGACCCACAATTTGCTCACGCTCTGCTGCGGAGCGAGCTCATTGCCGTTCCACGACGTGCTCCAGCCCTCGTCGACGGCACGGACCGCGATCCCCACGCGGCCGTTGAATTCGGAGCCGAGCTTGTCGACCTGGCTTGCAAGATAGGTCGGGCTTTGGGGCGAGCGAGGCGGCTGAACGCGCGCCGTGGGCGGCGGCGCGACCGGAACCCCGGTCTGGACCATTGCGCTGGAGCCGGACTGGCCGAGCGCGACTACGGCCAGGCCAATGCTGAACCAGTGTGACGTCATGACCGCACGCCTCCCCCACCAAAGTCCCACAGCGCCAGCAGCTTAGCGATGATTGCTGAACGCAGGCTGTTCCACCCGGCGCGAGCCAAGGAATCGCACCCGAAGCGCGATTTGCCAACCCCTTAAGAGGCTGCGGGGACGGTTCGTGCGAGGAGAGCGCCCGATTCGATTTCGTCGAGAGCGCGATGAACTGCGACATATTGCCGTGCCTGGCGGATCCAGGGCTGCGCTTTGGCTGCGCCCGGCAGCCGCATGGTTTCGGCGAGCGCCACGTCAACCTCGCCGTTTTCGAGCGATCGGAGGGCGCGCAGGTAGCGCGCGTCGGGCTGGGTCGACGGGCGGTCCGAGCGCCGGATCTGGATCAGCGAGCTGAGCTCCCGCTTGAACTGGGTCCACGTGCCTTCCTGCGCCGCGCCCGAGCGAAGCTGCGGGCCGAGGTCGCGATACTGATCCACGAGGCTATTGAGTCGGACGGGCGTGTGCGAGCCGGTGATGATCGTCGCCACCGACCGCGCATGCGTCTGGCCAAAGCGGTCGAGAAGCAGAGGCTCGAGATAACCAAGCGCGACCCCGCGATCGACGGCGCGCCGGGCGGCGAAGGCGACCAGCAAGGCATCGGCGCGCCCCGCCGAGCCCTCGACCCGCTGGGTCGTCGTTTCGACGCGTTCAAGGCGGTCTTCGATCTGCTCGAACTCCTCTGAGTCCGAAGCGGCAGCCTGAGATTGCTGGCGCGGTTCGGCGAGGACCCGCGGCGCGGTCTTCACCGCCACCGGTCGCGGTTCAACACCCAGGAAACGCGCCGCCCCGTCGAACCGCGCAAGCGCCCAGGCCGCGCCCGCGGCGCCCGCGAGCATCAGGGCCAAAGCGAGGAGCAGCCGAGTGCCCCAACCAAGCCCGGTGCGGTTCGATGCAGTCGCCATCCTTGCTTTCAACTCTTACACAGCCGGGCCGCGAGGGCCAGAAGGACCGTGTCGCTAGGCTTTTCGGCGGCGCGGACCTCCGCCCAGCCGTCGCCTGCAGCGTCGGCCGTGGCCTGGCTGATCGCCGCGACCCGGACGGTCGCGCGCGCGTCCATGTCGACCAGCTCGGATAGCCGCTGCGCGGCCCGGGGCGAGTGAAGGACTGCGACCTGACCACGCAGCTCTTCACCCAGCCCGCTCACCTCCCGCGATTTGGCTCGGAACACGGGGACGACCTCGATCTCCTGGCGAGCCTCCTTCGGCTTCCGCCTGTCTTCCCCGCAAAGATGAAGCAGCCGCTCCTCCGGCCCGATCAAGGCCAGGAGGTCGTCGATCCCTCCATTTCCGACGTTGGCCACCCCAAAGCCGGCAACGCGCGCCGCGACGGCGCTGGCTTCGCCCACCGCATGCACCGGGAGGGCGCGCAGCCGCTCCAGCTTCTCGCCCGCCAAGTCGATGGCGTTCGCGCTGGTCAGGACGATGCCGTCGAACGAGCGCGCATCGGGCAAAGCCCAGTCGATCGCCTCCAGCTCGAACAAGGGGGTCGAGACGGCCTCCAACCCCATCGCCTTCGCCTTTTCGATCGTCCTGTGCGCGGCCGGTCCTGGCCGAAAGACGAACAGACGTCTCATTCCGAGCGGAAGAGCGACCGGATCGACGGCGGAGCCTTATCGAGCAACGCGGCGGCGAGCCGCTTCGGGCTCTCCTGGTCCCCGCATTCGAACAATGCCTCGTCGCGCAGCTGCTCGCGACCGTCCTCCGACAGGATTTGCACGCGGAATCGCACTTTCCCGCCCTCGATCTCGGCATAAGCCGCTACGGGCGAATGGCAGCTTCCGCCAAGCGCCGCGGTGAAGGCGCGCTCGGCGCGGATCAGCTCGTGCGTCGTCCGGTCGTCGACGATGGTCAGCATCGACTGGGTTGTCGTGTCGTTCGAGCGGCATTCGATGGCGATCACCGCCTGTGTCGGCGCAGGAAGCATCTGCTCGAAGGGAATCGGGGTCCCGACATTGCCCATGCCGAGCCTGCGCAGTCCGGCGCCGGCGAGCAAGGTGGCGTGCACCTCACCTGCCTTAAGCTTGGCGAGGCGGGTCTGCACGTTCCCCCGGATGGGGACGATCTTCAGGTCCGGGCGGAGCGCCAGCAGCTGCGCCTTGCGCCGCGGCGAGGCGGTGCCGACCACCGCGCCTTCAGGCAGCGCGTCGATCGACTCCGCTCCGATCAGACGATCCTGCACGTCCCCGCGAGGCCGCACCGCGGCGATGGTGATCTCGCGCGGCCTGATCGCTTCCACGTCCTTGAGCGAATGGACGCAGAAATCGACCTCTTTCTCAATGAGCGCGCGGTCGAGCTCCTTCGTCCACAATTGCTTGCCGCCAATCTCGGCGAGTGGCCGGTCCTGCACCCGGTCGCCGGTCGTCTCGACGACCTGTATCTGGATGTGGTCGGCCGGCCAGCGGTTCGCGACCTCGAGCGCCGAGGCGACCTTATGTGCCTGCGCCAGCGCCAAGGGCGATCCGCGCGTGCCTAGAATCGGAGAACGCATAACCAAGCGTGCTAGCCGCAAACCCGCGGCCCCACTAGCCGAGCGCCGCCGCGTGCGGCAAAGGCGCGGCAGATGGCGCTTATTCTCGGTCTCGAATCCTCCTGCGACGACACGGCGGCCGCGCTGGTCACCAGCGACCGGCAGATCCTGGCGCAGGCGGTCGTCGGACAGAACGAGGCTCACCGGCCGTTCGGGGGAGTCGTTCCCGAGATTGCAGCGCGGGCGCACGTCGAGATTCTGCCGGACCTCATCCGCAGCGTGCTGAGTGAAGCGGGCAAGACCATCGCCGATGTCGACGCGATTGCCGCGACAGCGGGCCCCGGACTGATCGGGGGAGTGATGGTTGCCCTCCTCGCCGGCAAGGGGCTGGCGCTAGGGACCGGCAAGCCTTTGGTTGCGGTCAATCATCTTGAGGGCCACGCGCTCAGCCCGCGCCTCGTCGATCCGGACCTCGACTTTCCTTATCTGCTGTTGCTGGTGTCGGGCGGGCACTGCCAGCTGCTCGCGGTCCGTGCCGTCGGAGAGTATCGCCGGCTCGCGACAACCATCGACGATGCCGCGGGCGAGGCGTTCGACAAGGCGGCGAAGCTGCTCGGCCTGCCTTATCCCGGCGGCCCGGCCATCGAGGCGCTGGCTGCTGAAGGCGACGCGAACGCGGTGCCGCTGCCTCGTCCGCTGGTGGGATCGGGCGAGCCGCATTTCTCCTTTGCCGGATTGAAGAGCGCCGTTCAGCGAGCCGCCGCGTCCGGGGCGCATAAGCCCGCGGACATTGCCGCGTCCTTCCAGCAGGCGGTCGTCGACTGCCTGGTCGACCGCACTCGCCTGGCGCTGGAGCGGAGCGATGCCCCGGCGCTGGTCGTCGCGGGCGGAGTCGCGGCCAACCGCGCGGTTCGCGGAGCGCTTCAGCGCTTGGCTGCCGAGCAAGGCCGCAAGTTCAGCGTTCCGCCCGGCTGGCTGTGCACCGACAATGCAGCGATGATCGCCTGGGCCGGGGCCGAACGCTTCGAGCGCGGGCTCACCGACCCGCTGGACGCGCCCGCACGGGCCCGCTGGCCGCTCGATTCGGATGCCGAGAAAGTGCGCGGGGCGGGGGTGAAAGCATGAGCTTCGATCGGCTGGGCGTGATCGGCGGGGGAGCGTGGGGGACGGCGCTCGCGCAAGTCGCGGCGAGCGAAGGGCGGGATGTGCTGCTGTGGGCGCGCGAGCCCGAAGTGGTCGAGGCCATCAACGCCGCCCACGAGAACGCGCTGTTCCTGCCCGGCCTGAAACTCGCCGAGACCATCCGCGCGACCGGCGAACTGACCGAGCTTGCGAGTTGCGGCGCCTGGCTGGTGGTCACGCCCGCGCAGCACATGCGCGCGGTATTGGAAGCCGCGCCGGGCGCGGACAAGCCGCTGATCCTCTGCTCCAAGGGCATCGAGGAAGAAAGCGGAGCGCTCCTTCACCAGGTCGCCGCCGAAGCCTGCCCCGACGCTCCGATCTCGGTGCTATCCGGCCCGACGTTCGCCCACGAAGTCGCCGCGGGATTGCCGACGGCGGTCACCTTGGCCTCCGAGGACCAGAGTCTCGCGGACGCGCTTCGCGACCGGATCGCTCAGCCGACTTTCCGCATCTACCTCAGCGACGACGTTGCCGGAGCCGAGATCGGCGGGGCGGTGAAGAACGTGCTCGCGATCGCTTGCGGCATCGTCGAGGGCAAGGGCCTGGGCCAGAACGCGCGGGCAGCGCTCATCGCGCGCGGCTTCGCGGAGATGACCCGCTTCGGCCTCGCCAACGGTGCCCGGCGCGAAACGCTTGTGGGACTTTCGGGGCTTGGTGACCTGGTCCTTACCTGCTCGTCGACCAGCTCCCGCAACTTCTCGCTCGGCAAGGGCATCGGCGAGGGCCGTTCGCCAGCCGAACTAATGAGCGACCGCCGGACGGTGGCCGAGGGCGCGTTCACCGCGCCAGTGCTCGCCAGGCTGGCGCGGAAGAAGGGCATCGATATGCCGGTGGTGGCCGCGGTCGATAAATTGCTGTCGGGCGAGGCGAACGTCGACCAGGTGCTGCAGGAGCTGCTCGCCCGTCCCCCGCGCGCCGAAGCGAGCTAGAAATCCACCGCGACGCCCTTCTTCTCCCAGTCCCCGTAGCGCGTGGGGTCGAGCCTCTGCTCCTCGCCGTCGGGAGGAGCGGCTTCATCGAGAGGCTCCGGGGCGGGGACCGGCGGCGACTTGGACAGATAGTCGGGCGCCTTGGGACGCTTTGCCTTGGACATGACGCCAAGATGAGCGTTGGAATGCCCGATGCCAATGGTTGAAGGCCTGGGCGCGCGACGGGCGGCGCTGCAGATGCTCGACGGAGTGCTTCGGCGCGGGCAAACGCTCGATTCGGCGGCGCAGGGTGCGAAGGGGCTAAAGCCGGCCGATCACGGGCTGGCCATCGCGATCGCGGGCGAGGTGCTTCGAAGGATTCCCGACCTCGACGCGCTGATTGACGGCGCGACGCGGCAGCGGCTTCCCGACGACAGCAAGGCACGGGCCGTGCTGCGGATCGCTCTTGCCCAGAAGGTTGGGCTCGAGACGCCGGAGCACGCGCTGGTCGCAACCGCGCTTCCGCTGGTGGACGGCGGTCCGCGACGGCTCGTTCATGGGGTGCTCGGCACCCTGCTGCGTCGCGGCGTGCCGCCAATGGATGCACCGAAGCTGCCCGAGCCGGTCGAGGAACGATGGCGCGAGGCATGGGGCGACGACGTCGTCGCGGCCGCACGGAGGTCGATCGTGGCCCGGCCTCCGCTTGACCTCACTTTCGCGGACGATGTGGAAGCGCAGAAGTTCGCGCGGCAGACGGGCGGCAGATCGCTCGCGCCACGCCATGTACGGCTGAAAAATTCGGGAGCGGTGTCCGGTCTGCCCGGGTTCGGAGGAGGCCGCTGGTGGGTTCAGGACCTCGCCGCATCGCTGCCAGCGCGGCTGATGCCTTCGGCTCCAAGCGACGTTCTCGACCTTTGCGCCGCGCCCGGCGGCAAGACGATGCAGATGGCGGCCGCAGGGCATCGGGTCACCGCCGTAGACCAGTCCGAATTGAGGCTTCGGCGGCTTCGCGAAAATCTCGATCGCACTGGTCTCGCGGCGCAACTCGTCGCGGCCGATGCCCTGGAATGGGAGCCGGGTCGGAATTTCGATGCAATCCTGCTCGATGCGCCCTGCTCAGCGACGGGCACTTTCCGGCGCCATCCCGAGGTCCTGTATCGCGCGCGCCCTTCGATCATCCGCGACAGCGCGGAGTTGCAGCGGCGGCTCGTCGAGCGGACGGCTCGATGGCTGAAGCCGGGCGGAACGCTCGTCTATTCGGTCTGCTCGCTCGAACCCGCCGAGGGGGAAGAGATCATCGGCAATTTCCTGAAAGCGAATCCCGACTTCGCAATCGCCCCGCCGCAACCTGGCGAATTGCCTGACTTCGTGACGTCAGACGAGCGCGACTGCGTGCGTATCCTCCCCGGCCTGCTCGAAAGCGAGGGCGGCCTCGACGGCTTCTTCGTCGCGCGCCTTGTCCGCACGGCAACTTAGCGTTTAATCGGGCCCATGGCCGCACCGCTGATTTCCCCGTCCATCCTGTCCGCCGATTTCGCCGAGCTCGGCGAGGAGGTCCGCGCGATCGACGAAGCCGGCGCGGACTGGATCCACGTCGACGTCATGGACGGCCATTTCGTCCCCAACATCACCATCGGTCCGGCGGTGGTAAAGGCGCTCCGGCCGCATTCGACCAAGCCGTTCGACGTCCATCTGATGATCTCGCCGATCGACCATTTCCTAGACGCCTTCGCCGAGGCTGGCGCGGACATCATCACCGTTCACCCCGAGGCGGGCCCGCATCTCCACCGCACGATCCAACGCATCAAGGGGCTCGGCAAGAAAGCCGGCGTTTCGCTCAACCCGGCGACGCCCGCGAAGATGCTCGATTATGTGCTGGATGAGATCGACCTCGTCCTGGTGATGAGCGTCAATCCGGGCTTCGGCGGACAGAAATTCATCGCCAGCCAGCTGAAGAAGATCGAGGCGATCGCCAACCGTATCAGCAAGGAGAATCTCGACGTCCAGCTGGAGGTCGACGGCGGAATCGATGGTGCGACCGCGCCTCAGGCCGTCGACGCCGGCGCGACCGTGCTCGTTGCCGGAACCGCTGCGTTCAGAGGCGGCCCGTCATCCTACGCGGCCAACATCCGGGCGCTCAGGGGAGACGGATGAGCGTCGACGCCGCGGCCCAAAGCGCCGTCGTTCGGAAGCTCGCCAAGCGCCCCCTCTTCTCGCGCCTGTTCGCGTCGGGCCGCCAGCCGCTCAAGCTCGTCGCCGTGCCCCGCGACCATGTGCAGGGCGACCGCCAGCGCGGGGAAGCCCTGCTCGCCGGACGCTTCCTGCTCGGCAACGAGATGGTCTCCCTGGCCGACCTCGACTTCGCCAGCCTCGGCGTTGGCGATCCGGTCGCCGATTCCCTCCAGAGCTTCTCATGGCTCCGCGACCTCGCGGCAGCAGCCTCGCGAGAGAAAGGCGCCCGCCTTGCCGAGGCGATGGCCGGCCGCTGGCTGCTCGCCCATGGCGCTCGGATCGACCAGGCGTGGCGGCCCGACCTGTGGGGCGAGCGGATCCTCTATTGGACCGCTTACGCGCCCTACATCCTGTCGAGCCGCGACTCCGGTTATCGCTCGGCGCTTCTCAATACGTTGGTGCGCGGGGCGCGGCACCTCGACACCAATGCCGACAAGGCGCTGCCCGGGCTCGACCGGATCACCGCCTGGGCTGGCGTCGTCGCGGCCGGCCTGCTGGTCCAGGGCGGCGTCCCCCGCGTGGCTCGCGGCGAGTCCGGGCTCGCGAGAGCCCTCTCTACGGCGCAGTTCGAGGATGGAGGCCTGATCAGCCGCACGCCCTATGAGCAAATGCTCCTCGTCGACCGGCTCGCGCTCCTTCGCGCCGCTTATTTCGCGGCGAAGCAGAGCCTTCCCGACGCGATCGAGGCCGCGGCGGCAGCAGCGCTGGCCGCGCTTCATGGCGTCACCATGGGAGACGGCGCACTGTCGAGCTGGCAGGGCGGCAACCCCGGCGACGTCGCCCGCTTGCATGCCTTGGTCGAGGGCTGCGGGCTGCGTGCACGGCCGCTCCGGCAGGCTCGCGGCTGGGGCTACCACCGGCTGTCGGCGCTCGGCACCGTGCTCGTCATCGACGCCGCGCCCCCTCCACCGCCGAAAATGGCTTCGGCGGGCTGCGCATCGGCGCTCGCCTTCGAAATGTCCGACGGAGCGCAGCGGCTGGTGATCAATTGCGGCGGGCCGGCCCCGCTTCCGACCGGCCTTCCCTCCGACCTGATCGAGGGGCTGCGGACGACCGCCGCGCACAGCACACTAATCATCTCGGACACGAACTCGACCGCAATCCTCCCGGATGGGTCGCTGGGCAAAGGCGTCGAGGACGTCACGGTCGACCGCAGCGAAGACAATGACTGCAGCCGACTGGAAGCGAGCCACGACGGCTACGTCCGCGGCTTCGGCCTCGTCCACAAGCGCAGCCTGATGCTCGGTAACGACGGCAAGGAGCTGCGCGGGGCCGACCAGATGATCCCCAAGGGCCGGCGCAAGATCCGCGACGCCGCCCCCTACGCCATACGGTTCCACCTCGCGCCCGGCGTGGAGCCGACCATCACCGCCGACGGGATGGGCGCGATCCTGCGCTCGTCCGGGGCGCCGCCGTGGAACTTCCGCTGCCGGGGGGCGAACCTCGCAGTGGAGGAAAGCCTGATGATCGACGGCCGCGGCCAGCCGGTCAGTACGACTCAATTGGTGATTCAGGGCGAAGTCCCCGCTATCGGCGGCGAAGTTGCCTGGCAGTTCCGCCGTTCGAGCTGAACGACACTAGAGGACATTTTCATGACCGACCGCGTGCCCGTCAAAAGGGCGCTCATCTCGCTTTCCGACAAGTCCGGCCTCGATCGCCTAGCCGAGGGGCTGGCGAAGCATGGCGTGGAGCTGATCTCGACCGGCGGGACGGCGGCGAAGCTGCGCGACCTCGGGCACGAGGTTCGCGACATTTCCGACCTCACCGGCTTGCCCGAGATGATGGACGGGCGGGTGAAGACGCTTCACCCGAAGGTCCACGGCGGCCTGCTCGGCGTACGCGACAATCCCGAGCATGCGGCGGCGATGGCCGAGCACGGGATCGCGCCGATCGATCTGGTCGTAGTCAATCTCTACCCGTTCGAAGCGACCGTCGCTCGGGGGGCGAGCCGCGACGAGATCATCGAGAATGTCGACATCGGCGGCCCGTCGATGGTGCGCTCGGCGGCAAAGAACCATGCGTTTGTCGCAATCGTCACCGATGGGGCCGACTATGAAGAGACACTGCACGAACTGCATGAGAATGACGGCGCGACGTCACTCGAGTTTCGCAAGCGTCTGGCGGCCAAGGCTTTTTCGGTGACTGCGGCCTATGATTCGATGATCTCGCAATGGTTCGCCTTTGCCGACCAGGGGCAGCGCTGGCCGGAGACC
>DASUVP010000033.1:0-13991 GCA_036378895.1 Sphingomicrobium sp. | reverse complement strand
CGAGAATCTTGATGTCTTCGGCGGGGATGCCGGCTGCCTTCAGCTCGTTCGCGACCAGCTCCGTCATCTTGAGCATGTTGCCGCGCTTCATGACGGTCGGAATCTCGATCGCCTGCTCCAGCATGGCGCGGGTCTTCGCCTGCCACTTGGCGTCCAGCTTGCTTGGAACGGTGACGGGATTGGGCGCGGCGATTGCGGACGTCGAAAGCGCGGCGAGTGCACAGGCCAAGAGACGCTTCATTGATTCTCCCCTCGAAGCAGAAGCGCGAGGCTAGTCGCGAACGGAAACCGGTCAAGCGTGGTCGGTGCCGTGTCCCTCGGCCAGATATTCGGCGCTGCGCATTTCCTCGAGGCGGCTAACAGTGCGCTGAAACTCGAAGCTTCCGTCGCCTGCGGGATAGAGGCCAGCCGGCTCGGCGTCCGCCGCCGCGAGCAGCTTCACCCGATGCTCGTACAATTCGTCGATCAAGGTGACAAAACGCGCCGCCTCGTTGCGCATCTCGCGGGTCATCACAGGAATGCCGACGAGGATGACGGTGTGGAAGCGCTGAGCGATGGCGAGATAATCCGCGGCGCCGCGAGGCTGACCCACCAGCTTCCTGAACGAGAAGACCGCGACGCCTTTCAGGCTCTTTGGCACGTGCAACGTCCGTCCGCCGCCGACGCTCAGCTCCTCGGTAGGCACCTTGGCGCGATCCTCGACCGGATAGTCGGTCAGCTTGAAAAAGGCGTCGCTCAGCGCCTGTGTCGCTTCCGGCCCATTCGGCACGTGCCAGACGTCCACCCCCGACAAGCGATGTAGCCGGTAGTCGGTCGGTCCATTCACCTCGACGACGTCGAAACGCTTCTCGACCAGATCGATGAAAGGCACGAACAGCTCACGGTTGAGCCCGTCCTTGTAAAGATTGCGGGGTGGGCGGTTCGATGTCGTGACCACACGCACTCCGCGCTCGAGCAAATGCTCAAACAGCCGGGAGAGGATCATCGCATCGGCGGGGTTGTTGACGACCATCTCGTCGAAGCAGAGCAGCTCCGTCTCGTCGGCAATATCCTGCGCAACGCGTTCGATCGGATCGCCTTCCTCGTCCTCTCGCTTGTCACGAAGGCGCGCATGCGTCTCGAGCATGAAAGCGTGGAAGTGCACGCGCCGCTTCCGCTTCACGTCGATTTGCGCGAAGGCGAGGTCCATCAGCATCGATTTGCCGCGGCCGACGCCTCCCCACAGATAAACGCCGCTAAGGACGGGCTTTCGCTTGAGGAAGCGCCCGAGCAAGCTCCTGCTTTGCGTGATGTCGTAGGCGAGTCCGTCGAGCGCCTGGACCGCGCGCTCTTGCGCCGCGTCGGGCTTCAGCTCCCCTGCCCTGACGAGCTCCGCATAGGCTCGCCCGCCGGGCCCGGTCATGCCGGTGCGTTCTTCTCTCGGATGCGCTTCAGCGTGCCGGTGAAGCTGTAGCAGGCCTCGCCCTCCTGCTTCACCACGCCCTGCAGGAACACCAAGCTGCGCGTCTGCTTTACCAGCTCGACAAAAGCGTCGAGCGGAGCGCCAACCTTGCCCCGCGCGAGAAAATGGGTGGTCATGTCGAGTGTGACGTAATGCCCCTGGTGCATCCCGGCGCAGCGCCCACCGGCAAACATCGCCATGTCGATGAAGCTCATCACCGCACCGCCGTGGATGGAGCCACCCATGTTCATATGCGCTTCGGTCGGAAACATGCGCGCAATCCCGCGCCCCTCGCCGTCGGGCTTGAAGAGCAGCCGGCCGGTTGCGGCAGCGAAGGAGCTGCGCGGAAAGTCGCCCCAGCTGTACCATCCCGGATTGTCGGCATCGGGATGGGCGCCGGTCGGAACGCCGACGTCTTCCAGACCGTCGGATTCCAGCTTGTGGCCGTTTTCGCTCACGCGGCGCGTTCGGCGATCAGCTTCTTGGTCTCCGCGATCGCCTTGGCCGGGTTGAGGCCCTTCGGGCAGACGTTCGCGCAGTTCATGATCGTGTGGCACCGGTAGAGCCGGAAAGGGTCCTCGAGCTCGTTGAGCCGCTCACCGGTCGCTTCGTCACGGCTGTCGGCGATCCAGCGATACGCTTGCAAAAGGACCGCAGGGCCGAGGAAGCGGTCGGCGTTCCACCAATAGCTCGGGCAGCCGGTCGAACAGCAGAAGCAGAGGATGCACTCGTAAAGGCCGTCGAGCTTCGCGCGGTCCTCGGGCGACTGGAGGCGCTCGCGACCCGACGGGGCTGGCGTCACGGTCTTCAGCCAGGGCTGGATCGACGCATATTGCGCATAGGCGTGGGTCAGGTCGGGAACAAGGTCCTTCACGACCTCCATGTGCGGCAGCGGAGTGATCTGGACGTCGCCCTTGATGTCCTCGATCGCGGTCGTGCAGGCGAGGCCGTTCCGGCCGTCCATGTTCATCGAGCAGGAGCCGCAGATGCCCTCGCGGCAGGAGCGGCGGAAAGTCAGCGTGGAGTCGATCTCGTTCTTGATGCGGATCAGCGCGTCGAGGACCATCGGCCCCGTCTTGTCGAGATCGATCGTGTAGGTGTCGTACCGCGGATTGTCGCCGGTATCGGGATCGTACCGGTAAATCTTGAACCTCTTGAGCCGCTTTCCCTCCTCCGCGGGATACTTGACCCCCTTGGTGATGCGGCTGTTCTTCGGAAGGCGAAACTCGGCCAAGGCCTGCTCCTGATCTGACTTGCGGGCGCGCTAGCACTCGCGCCGCTCGCTTTCAATTTACTGTGCTGCCTTCAGCACTTCCTGCGCGTGGCCCGGCACCTTCACCTTGCGCCATGCGCGGATCACCTTGCCGTCCGAACCGATGAGGTAGGTCGCCCGCTCCATTCCCATATATTTGCGCCCGTACATCGACTTTTCGACCCAGGTGCCGAACGCGTCGGAGATGCGGCCGTCCTCGTCGGAGGCCAGCGGAACGGCGAGCTCATATTTGCTGATGAACTTCTCATGCTTCTTCATCGGGTCGCGCGACACGCCGACCACCTTCACGCCGGCCTTCTTGAAGTCGCCGGCGAGCGCGGTGAAATCCTGCGCCTCGCGCGTGCAGCCGGACGTGTCGTCCTTCGGGTAGAAATACAGCACCAGCGGCTGGCCCGGCGACGAGAGATCGACGGTGCTGCCGTCGCTCGACGTGACGCTGAGAGCCGGAGCCCGATCGCCTTCGTTGATCATTGCGCTTCCCTCACGGATTTCCACAGTGCCGCGATCCTCTGCCGCGCCTCATCGTGGGCTGCAAGGAGCGACTCCCAGCTTTCATGCCCGCACAAGGACGCGACCAGCCCGCGCGACTTTTCCGGGGGCTCGTTGCTGTCCGGAGCGACCAGCCGCATCACGACCAGCATACGGCTAAGCAGGCGCAAGTCCGCGTCGTAGGACGGATCGATCAGACCCTCCTTCGCCAGCCCCTCGATCGCATATTCGAGCCGTGGATCGAGGCCCTCCCCATGAACCAGCTGTAGCGTGTGCACCGCGAACTCGAGGTCGACGAGCCCGCCCGGCCCGAGCTTGATGTCGAGCGGCCCGGACGGCGCTTTGTGACGTGCCATGTCCTCGCGCATCTTGGCGGCGTCGGCGCGGGCCTTTGCAGGATCATGCGCGCCGGCGAGGATCGACTGGATGGCCTGTCCGAGCCGCTCCCGGCTTTCGGGTGACCCGTAGATCGGGCGCGCCCGGCACAGGGCCATATGCTCCCACGTCCAGGCCTCGTTGCGCTGATAGTTGAGGAAGCCGTCGAGCGAGACGGCGAGCATGCCCTCGCCGCCCTGCGGACGTAGCCGCGTGTCGACGTCGTACAGCGGCCCGGCCGCCGTCGGCACGCTGATTGCGGCGGTCACCCGATTGGCGAGCCGGTTGTAATAGTCGGTCGCGCTGAGCGGCTTTGGACCGTCGGACATCGCTCCGGCCGGCGCGTCGTACAGGTAGATTATGTCCAAATCGGACGCATGCGTCAGGGCGCGGCCGCCGAGGCGGCCCAGAGCGAGGATCATCAGCTCGCCGCCCTCGATCCTTCCATGAGCCTTGGCGAATTCCACGGACGCAAGCTCGGCCAAAGCGACGACCGTCCCCTCCGCGACGTTGCTGTAGCCCATTGCCATTTCGAGCGGGTCGGCGTGGCCGGCGATCAGCTGCACCCCGAGCGAGAAGCGCCGCTCCGCGACCAGCCGGCGCGCGCGATCGAGGGCTCGGTCGTACGGCTCGCCGGCCATAACAGAGCGTAGCCTGTCCGCCATTGCCGCGGGCTCGGGTGGCAGCGCGAAGCTGGATTCGTCGATCAGGCCGTCCAGCAGGTCCGGCCGCCTTGCGAGCATATCGGCGAGCGGCGGCGCATGCGTGAGGATCAGGGCCAAATGCGACGAGAGCTGCGGCCGCGCCTCGAGCAGGCGGTAGAGGTTGATCCCGCTCGACAGCCGCTCGACGATGTCCGCCAGGCGATTCAGCGCCCGGTCGGGGTCGGGCCCCGAAGCAATCTCGCGCAGAAGCGCCGGGAGCATGGCTTCGAAGGCGATCCTCGCAGCGGGCGAGCGCAGCGAGCGGGCACGCCCCGAGCGCCAGTCGTTCACCCGCTTGAGCGCCACGTCGGGCTCCGCCAGGCCGAGCGCCTTGAGCTCATCCACCAAAATGTCCGGGTCGTTCGACAGCCGCCCCTCCCGGTCCGGCGCAAGCGAATTGAACAGTGTCTCGGATCGCTCGACGTGCGGACGGAGCATCGCAATGAGATCGTCGCCCGACGCCATCCCGTGCAGCTGGGCGACTCCGTCGAGCGCATCGCGGTCGAGCGGCAGCAGATGAGTCTGCGCGTCCTCGACCATCTGCACGCGATGCTCGATGGTCCGGAGCAGGGTGTAGGCCTCGGCAAGGCCCATCGCGTCGTCGTCCGCGATCCGCCCCGCCGCTCGGAGCGCCTCCAGTGCGTCGAGCGTCGCCGAGGCTCGGACCGACGGGTCGCGCCCGCCGTGGATCATCTGCTGGATCTGGGCGAAGAACTCGACCTCGCGAATGCCGCCGCGGCCGCGCTTGAGGTCGAAGCCGCGGCCCAGCCGGGCGCCTTGCGCGAAATGATCGCGGATTCGAGCGGAAATCTCGCGCACCTCCCCGATCACCCCGAAATCGAGCGAACGGCGCCAGACGAAGGGCTGGATCGACTGGAGGAAATGCTCGCCGAGCGCGCAGTCGCCCGCGCTGACCCGCGCCCGGATGAAGGCCGCGCGCTCCCACGGAAGCGCGGACGATTCATAGTGCGAGATCGCCGCGTTCACGGGAAGCACGATCGGCGTGACTTCGGGCGACGGGCGAAGGCGCAGGTCGACCCGCGCCACATAGCCGTCGGCGGTCCGCTTCTGCAGCAGCTCGATCATCCGGCGGCCGACACGCACCGCTGCTTCCGACGGATCGTCGCGCTCACGGCGCGGCATCGCGGCCGGATCGAACAGGATCAGAAGGTCGACGTCCGACGAATAGTTGAGCTCGCGGCTGCCGAGCTTGCCCAAAGCGAGGACGGTGATGCCCGAGACGGCGGCATCGGGAACGCGTTCCTTCATTGCCGCTTCAAGCGCGGCCTCGATCGAGGAGTCGGCGAAATCCGACAGAAGCCGCGTCGCCTGCTGGAAGCTCAGCTCGCCCGCGAGATCGCCCAAGGCGACCGCCAGAGCGACGCCCGCGCGGCGGCGGCGGAGCTCGGTTTCGACCGTGTCCCCGGTCGCCGCCAGCGCCTGCTCCACGGCGGCAAAACTCCCGCTTTCCAGGAACGTCTCGGCGAGTTCGAGGCGTGCGGCGGCGCCTTCCCTCAGAAAGGGCGAATGCTCGCGCGCCCGGCGCAGCGCGTTCTCGCGGGCGGCCTTGTCAGCAGGTGCCTTACTTGCGTCAGTTCGTCGTGCTCCAGGCACTTGTCGCGAAACCTCCAGGCGATTGGGTCGTTCATCATCGACCATGGATACGGAGCGTCGATCCAATGGTGCGTCGGAAATCAACATGGACCGTAGAATCATCCGCGTCGATATTCCGCCAGCACACGCCGGCATCACGGCGGCACTGAGACGAGCCTTCTCGCCGGTGAACGATGACTCGCGCGGGGACGACTTCTCCGACCTTCTGCGCAGGTTGAACTGACCGCACGCCTCTCATCCCGGATCTAGCCCGGAATCTGATCAGCGATTTTCGTGATCGCGGCTGAGGTCGTCGACCTCGCCCATGATGGTCTGCAAGGCGGACTTGTTCGGATCGGTGCGATGCTGGCGCCGCGAAGGAAGCTTGCCGCTCGAAAGCAAGCCTTCCAGCGCGACGCGTCCGCGCGCCACGCGGCTCTTGATCGTTCCCACCGCGCAGCCGCAAATCTCGGCCGCTTCCTCATAGGCAAAGCCGCCCGCGCCGACGAGGATCAGAGCTTCGCGCTGGGGCTGCGGCAAATGCATGAGGGCGCGCTGCATGTCGCTGAGCTCGATGTGCCGGTCCTGGCTCGCCGGGGCGGCGAGGATCTTCGACGCGGTCAGATCGTCCCATTCGCCCTTGAAGCGCGCCCGGCGCATCTGGCTGAGAAACAGGTTGCGCAGGATGATGAAGGTCCAGGCGCGCATGTTGGTGCCGGCCTGGAACCGCTTCCGCGCCGCCCAGGCCTTGAGCAAGGTCTCCTGCACCAGATCATCGGCCAGGTCGCGGCTTCCGGAAAGCGAGCGGCCGAAAGCGCGCAGGTGCGGAATGACAGCCGCCAGCTGCTCCTTGAACTCCGGATCGGACAGCGCAACCCACTCGGCTGGCGCCGCCGGATTAGCCTCTTCGGCCGTCTGCTGGTCTTGGTCTTCGGCCACTAATCCCCACCCGGTTCAAACAAGGGTTACCCGGTCCAAGATGAACCGGAGACATATCTCAGGAGAATGACAGACGGATGGAGGTCAGGTCGCCGCGACCAGATAAAGGATCGCGAACAACAGCACCACCAGCGCCAACGAAATGCCGAGAATATAGCGCGTCATGTGCGGCGTCGCGCCCGCACGCGCTTCAGTCGTCGTGATCTGTTCCGGTCTTTCCTCGGTCATCATTCTCTCAAGCCATGCTTTCCGCGGGCCAACGCGCTGTCGGTGCCCATGTTCCGCCAGCGTTACGGCTGGATCCTAGGCAGGCACCGTAGCTGCGTCGAAGAACAGCGCCTGCGCGATCGCAGCCTTCACCGTCGACCGTTGGAACGGCTTGGTGATGAGGAAGGTGGGTTCGGGGCGGGTGCCCGTCAACAGGCGTTCCGGGAATGCGGTGATGAAGATGACCGGCACCGAAAATTCCGCGAGAATGTCCTTTACCGCGTCGATTCCGCTGGAATCGTCGGCGAGCTGGATGTCGGCGAGGACCAGTCCCGGCGGATGCTGGCGAGCCTGCGCGACCGCCTCGTCGCGAGTCACCGCGACGCCCGTCACATTGTGCCCAAGGTCGCGGACGATCGTCTCGATATCCATCGCGATGATCGGCTCGTCCTCGATGATGAGGACGTCGGCCAGCGTCTGGCGCTCGATTTCGCTGAGCGCCTCGGCAACCAGAGAGTCGACGTCTTCCGGGCTCGCCCCGATCAGGTAAGCGGCGTCGTCGGACGAGAAACCTTCGAGCGAGGTCAGCAGCAACGCCTGCCGCGACAGCGGGGTGATCCGGGACAGGCGCGCCTGGGCGATACCCTCCGCTCCGCCATAGTCCTTGCTCGGCTCCTCACCTTCTTCGACATTGGCCGTCGACCAGATGGCGTGGAACGTCTTGTAGAGACCGAGCCTCGGATCGACGTCCCGGGGGAACTCGTCGGGCTTTGCGACGATCGCCTCAAGCGTCGCGCGGACGAAGGCATCGCCGTGCGTCTGACTGCCCGTGAGGGCGCGCGCATAGCGGCGAAGGAAAGGCAGGTGCGGAGCGAGTTCCTGACCAAGCGACATAAATTCGGACTCTCCCAGTCGTGAACGGCAGACTCTTGTGCGTGCGTAACGATCGATGCAACCCTTGGCGGGCTGATTCAGGTCGTGCCGGTGCGCGTCCCCCGTGATTGTTGAACGGTGGAACAAAGGACAAAGCATTTGGTTTCCGCTTCGCGCGGCAAGGTTGTTGCTGCGGGTTTGTGACGCGTTCGTTCCAGCGGCGTCGGGTTGCGCGTGCCTGAAGGGGAACTTCGCAAAATCCGTTGTACCGAAAAGGTTGAACGCTAACGAAGCGCGCTTGGACCCGCGCAAGGGGGGACGAGAAGGTTGAGTCACAATGATAAGGGCCGCTCTGTGAGCGGCGCCGAAAACAAGGCGGCGCCGAAAAAGGCGTCCGATGAAAAGAAGGGCCGCAAACAGCGAGCAAGCGATATCGGCCGCGCGTTGCGCACGATCTACGACGACACGCTGCGCGAATCGGTGCCCGACGACTTCAGCGACTTGCTGGGGAAGCTCAGCTAGCCCGTTGTCCGGAACCCACCCATGCTGAGCGACGCGAGCCGGCGCTTTGCTGCGCTACCGACTGCCGCGAAATTCCTTCTGATCTTGACCGCCGTGCTCCTCCCCATCGGAGCTGGGCTGGTGTGGGCCGCGAGCCAGGGAATCCGGGACGCCAACAACGTGCTTCGGGCTCAAGCCGAGGAGCAGGCTCGCCTCGCCACGCGCGGCGTCGAAAGCCTTATCGCACGCAACACGCTGGCGCTCCGTATTGCCGCCAACGGCCGCATCGGCGACCCCCAGACCGCCTGCCAGGTCGTGCAACAGTCGTTGAGCGTGACTCCGGCGGTCGCGCAGCGCTTCGAGCTTGAAGATGCGAACGGCGTGCCGCTCTGCGAGGTCGGCACCGTCCCGACGACGGAGCAGCTGCCCATTGTGGCGCCGGGGGACATCGACCTTAGAATCCTGCCCTCGGAACAGGCGTTGATGTTCCGCGTGGGCGTCGCCGGCGGATTGGCGACCGGCTCCCTTTCGCAGGCCGATCTTCGCCGCGCTGCCCTCGACGCTGCCCCCCGCGTCGAGGCGCTGATCCTTCGCGACGGCCGCGAAGAACTTCCAATCGTCGCGCCCGATCCCATGCAAAGTGGCCGCCACCAGATCGCCATGACGCGCTGGTCCCTCGCCAACGGCCGGCTGGAGATGCTCGTCGGAACCAAGGTGCCGCAAATCACGACCGGGGATTGGCTGCTGTTGATGCTGCCCCTCCTCATGTGGCTGATTGCCGCGCTGCTCGCCTGGGTTCTCGTGACCCGTCTGTTCATCCGGCCGCTGCGCCAGCTCCAGCGATATGTCGTGCAATACGAGCCTGGCGATGCCGAGTTCACACTCCCCCGAACCCTTGGCCCGGCGACCGAAATCCAGGATCTGCGCGACGCGTTCGCAAGGGCCGTCGCCCGGGTCGAGGAGTCCGAGCACAGCATGGCCAATGCTCTCGAGGGACAGCGCCGGCTCGTCCGCGAGGTGCACCACCGGGTGAAGAACAACCTCCAGGTCGTCGCCTCCCTGATCAACATCCATGGTCGGACCGCGGAAACCCCGCCCGCCCGCGCCGCCTACGGGTCCATCAGCCGCCGCGTCGGCGCTTTGGCGGTCGTTCACCGCAACCATTTCGCGGAGATGGAGGAGAACCGCGGGATTTCGCTCCGGCCCCTTATCTCGGAGTTGGCCGCCGAGCTTCGAGCGACCGCTCCGGAATCTGCGCGGAGCATGCGGATCGAGTTGGACCTTGAAGGCGCGAACACGACCCAGGACGTCGCCGTGTCAGTCGCCTTCCTTATCACCGAAATCGTCGAGTTCGCGATGCTTCGTACTCCCGAGGACCCGGTCGAAATCTCCCTTCGCAGGACCAGCGAGCTCACCGCGCGGCTGACCCTGAACAGCAAGGTGCTCAACCCCGACGAGGAGGGAGATCGGGAGAAAGTTCAGTTCGAACGCATCATTTCGGGCCTAGCAAAGCAGTTACGCTCCACCCTGGAACGCAAGCTGGGCCGCTACAGCGTTGAATTACCGGTATTTCCGCCACAGTAGACCGAGGGAAAATCGTTTCGGCTGCGACGAAAAAAGTTTCGCGAACTCCGGAACATCTGCGGAAGAAGGCGCGTTTTGCAATTCGGATAGTGACCTTTTGCCCCCCCGCTCTCGCTATCCGCTTAAATGGGCCCGGAACCGCCAACCCTCCCCCCCCCCGGTGGCGCTTCCGGGCCCTCATTGTTTCCCGCATCTGAATTGACACCCCTAGCGGCCGCTTCCTTGCGGCTGCGGCGCCAGTGCGTAAGGCGGATGGCCAGGATGGCGAACTCATAGAGCGCGTAGAGCGGCACCATCAGGAGCAGCATCGACACTGCATCGGGCGGGGTCAGGACCGCGGACACTGCCGCGGAGGCTACGATCGCGTAACGCCGCGACTTCACCAGCTGCTCGCGGGTCACCAGCCCTGCACGTTCCAGGATCATGAGCAGGATCGGCAGGAGAAAGGCAACTCCGAAACCGAACAGGAATCGGGTGCAGAAGCTGAGGTAATTGCCGACGCCGGGCAGGGCTTCCTGCTGGACCCCGCCGACCTCGCCCTCGAAGCTCAGCAGGAAATGCAGAGCCCAGGGCATTGCGACGTAATAAGCAAAGGCGGCTCCGCCGATGAAGAAGACCGGCGTGAACAGGAGGAACGGGAGGAGCGCCTTCTTCTCCTTCGCGTAAAGACCGGGCGCGACGAACTTCCACATCTGGGTGGCGAAGAACGGGAAACCGATCATCAGCGCCGCGAACAGCGCCACCTTCACTTCGACGAAGAAGGCTTCGAAAATGTCGGTGTAGATGATCTTGCCCTGTCCCGCCGCCAGCAGCGGCTGGACGAGGAAAGCGAAGATGGTCCTCGCGAAGTAGAGGCAGCCGAAGAACAGCGCGACGAGGACCGCGAACGATCGCAGCAGGCGTTTTCGAAGCTCGATCAGATGGTCGAGCAGCGGCGCCTTGGTGTCATCGATGTCCTTCACGGAAGTTCGCGCTTCTCGGGCGGCAGCTCGTCGCCCGGTTCCAACGGAAGGCCCGGCTGTTCGAGCTCGGTCGGAGTGGCTTCGAGGAGCGCGGGATATTCGCGCATGATCCGCTCATTCTCCTCCCGCCACTTCTTCTCCATCTCCTCGAGCTCGGCCTCGCGGATCATCGCATCGATGCCCGACTGGAAATGGCGCGCCATGCCGCGGACCTGACCGATCCAGCGGCCGACAGTGCGCAGTGCGAGCGGAAGGTCCTTGGGACCGATGAAGATCAGCGCCAGCACGGCGACAAGGATGAGTTCGGAAGTGTCGACGCCGAACATCGGCTCGGCCAGCCTTTGGGCTTAGCGGTCGTCGCTGGAGCGCGGGGCAGGTTCCTCGGTGCGCCGCGCCTCCGGAGTCACGTCGATCGGCCGATCGCTGTTGCGCGGAAGTGAGCGCGGATCGCGGCGCTCTTCCGGCTTGTCGTCTTCGGCCATGCCCTGCTTGAAGCTTTTGAGGCCCTTCGCGACATCGCCCATCATCGCCGAGAAACGGTTCCCGCCGAAAAGCAGCAGGACGATGATCGCGAGGATCAGAATATGCCAGAAGCTGAACGAACCCATGGGTGAACTCCTTTGGGCCGCCTTCTAGTCTTCCTCTTCTTCGCTTTCTAGCTGAAGCTGCCCGAGAGCTTCGAAAACGCCCTCATCGAGCGGGTCGAGCAGGCCGGCCGCCTTGAGGTCGTCGATTCCCGGCAGATCCTTGCGCGATCCGAGCCCGAAATGGGTGAGAAACTCCTGCGTCGAAGCATAGAGCAAGGGCCGGCCCGGGCCTTCGCGGCGACCTGCTGTCCGGACCCATCCCGCCTCCATAAGTACGTCGAGCGTTCCCTTGGAGATCTGCACGCCGCGAATGGCCTCGATCTCCGCGCGGCTGACGGGCTCGTGATAGGCGATGATCGCCAGCGTCTCCGTGGCCGCGCGCGACAGCCGCCGCGGCTCCTCTCGGGTGCGGCGGAGGAGATGAGCGAGGTCCGGAGCGGTCTGGAAGTGCCAGCGGCCGCCGCGCTCCACCAGCTCGATTCCCCGACCGGTGTAGATTTCGGCGAGCGTCCGCAGCGCCGCCTCCACATCGCCGTCGCCGGCGTGCCCCCGAATGTCCTCAACGGTGAGCGGCTCGGCCGATGCGAAGATCGTCGCCTCAACCGCACGCACATATTCGTCCATCAAGCCGCCCGCAGTTGGATCGAAGCGAACGGCTCGGCTTGGCGGATGTCCAGCCGGCCGCGCCGGGCAAGCTCCAGCGCAGCAACGAAGCTCGACGCGAGCGCGGAACGCCGGAATCGGGGATCGTCGCTGGCCGGGAGGAAATTCTCGATCGCCATCCAGTCGATCGCCATTCCGATCATCCTGCTGACCCGCTCGATCGCATCGTCGAGCGTCATCACCAGCCGCGAGTGGACGATGTGCATTGCCGGCTGGGTCCGCGCCTTGACCGCGCCATAGGACGAGAAAAGGTCGAACGTGCTGGCCTGCCAAGCCGACTTGCGGACGAGGCGAAGCCCTTCCGGAGCGCCACGGACGAAGACGTCGCGGCCAATTCGGTCGCGGCCGAGCAGACGCGCGCCCGCCTCGCGCATTGCATCGAGCCTCTGCAGTCGCATCTGCAACCGCAGCGCGACTTCCTCGGGGCTCGGATCCTGCTCCGGATCCTTGGGCAGCAACAGGCAGGATTTCAGGTAGGCGAGCCACGCCGCCATCACGAGGTAATCGGCGGCGATCTCCAGCTTCAGCGCGCGGGCGTTGCCGATGTAATCGGTGTACTGGTCGACGAGCTGCAGGATCGAGATTTGCGCCAGGTCGACCTTCTGCGCCCGCGCGAGGTTGAGAAGCAGGTCGAGCGGCCCTTCCCAGCCGTCGAGGTTCAAGGTCAGCTCTTCGGAGCCGCCGGAGAAGTCTAAAGCATTCGCCCCCACGGTCGCGAGATTAGCCCTAAGTGACCGTTCTGCGAAGGGAAAAGGCCAGACTCCTGTGGATAAGTCGGCCTAGGCCAAGGCGAGCAGCGCGTCCCTTTTCTCGACTGCAGCCGCGAAGTCGATGCCGTCCTCGGGCGTAAAGGTCAGCGCCATGGCGCGTGACAGGCGCGCTTCGCTTTCCTGCGACAGAGCCGGGACCGCTTTTGCGACCAGCACCATGTTCTCCATATTGCCGTCGCAATGGAGCGCGACGTCGCATCCGGCAGCGACGCAGGCCGCGGCGCGCTCGCCATGGTCGCCAGCGAGAGCCTCCATCCCGATGTCGTCGCTCATCAGGAAGCCATCGAAGCCGATCCGCTGGCGGATGATATCGTGGATGACGATCGGCGACTGCGAGGCCGGGCGGTCCGGGTCCCACTGCTTGTAGAGCAGGTGGCTGGTCATCCCCATCGCCGCGTTGCGCAGCCGCTCGAACGGTTCGAGGTCGACGGCAAGTTCGTCCTCACCCGCCTCGACGACGGGCAACTCGTGATGGCTGTCGACCAAGGCGCGGCCGTGGCCGGGAATATGCTTGATCACCCCGAGCACGCCCGCCGAATGAAGCCCGTCGAGGATCGCCCGGCCGAGCGCGGCGACCTGCATCGGCTCCGACCCGAGGGCCCGGTCGCCGACGATATCGGCCGCGCCGGGCTGGCGGACGTCGAGCATCGGCAGGCAGTCGACGTTGACCCCCACGTCGTTGAGCATCAGCGCCAGCGCCCGCGCATTCACCCGGGCCGCCTCGATGGCGCTCGACGGAGCGAGTTGATAGAGCCGATCGAAGGCTTCTCCGCAGGGGAAAGCGGGCCACTCCGGAGGCCGCATGCGCGCCACTCGCCCGCCCTCCTGGTCGATCAGGATCGGCACTTCCGCACGCCCGGCGATCTCGCGCAGGCCGTCCGTCATCCGTCGCATCTGCTCGCGGTCCTCGCAATTGCGCCGGAAGAGGATGAAGCCGGCCGGATCGGAGTCACGAAAAAAGTCGCGCTCGTCCGGACTGATTTCCGTTCCTTCGAGCCCGTAGATCGCTGCCTGCATCAGTTCGCCACGA
>DASUVP010000032.1:0-2314 GCA_036378895.1 Sphingomicrobium sp. | reverse complement strand
GATGGAGGGGCGGTTGCGTAATCTCGTTCTGATGCTTGCCGCGGGGATTTTAGCCACGGGCCCCCTAGCAGCGGCGCACTCGCAGCCGTCGACCCAGGCGCCGAGATTCGAGGAGGTCGACCGCGCCTTCGCCGACTTCCGGGCCAAGAAGCCGGTGCCCGGAATGGTCTATGGCGTCGTAATCGACGGCAAGCTGGCGCACCTGGGCGTGAACGGCGTTCGCGCAACGGACGGACAGGCCCCGGTGGACGAAGCGACCCGCTTCCGCATCGCGTCGATGAGCAAGGCGTTCACAGCCCTCGCCATCCTGTCGCTCCGCGATCAGGGCAAGTTGGGCCTCGACGATCTCGCGGAGAAGCACATCCCGGAGATGCGGACGTGGCGCTACCCGACCGGCGATTCCCCGCGCATCCGGGTCCGGGACCTGCTTCATCATGTCGGCGGGTTCGTCACGGACGATCCCTGGGGCGACCGCCAGCAGCCGCTTCCCGCCGCCGAATTCTCAAGGATGATCGCCGCCGGCGTTCCCTGGAGCAGACCGCCGCAAACGGCGATGGAATATTCCAACTTCGGTTATGCGCTCCTGGGCAGGATCGTGACCAATGCGTCCGGGATGCCCTTCGACCGCTACATCCAGCGGACGATCATGCAGCCGCTGGGCATGCAATCGACCGGCTACGAATTCCGCGATGTGCCGGCCCGCTTTCGCGCGGTCGGCTATCGCTGGGAGGATGAACGCTGGCTCGAGGAACCGACGATGGCCCACGGCGAGTTCGGAGCGATGGGCGGGGTCTATACCACCGCCGGCGACTACGCCCGCTGGTTGTCTTTCCTGCTGTCGGCCTGGCCGCCGCGCGACGGGGCTGAAGCGGGACCAGTCAAACGCTCCACGGTCCGCGAATTGGCGCAGGGCCTGAATTTCGCCGAAACACGGAAGCGAATTGGCGGACCGCCTGACGACGAGTGCATATGGGCCCAGGCCTACGCGATGGGGTTCATCGCCACGCGCGACTGCACGCTCGGCCTGGTGCTAAGCCACGGCGGCGGTTTTCCGGGCTATGGCTCGTTCGTTGCGCTCGCACCCGAACGGCGGGCGGCGGTCTTCGTGCTGACCAACCGCACCTACTCCGGGCCTTCGGAGCCGGTCTGGAAGTCGCTGTTGGCGATCGACCGCCAAGGTTTGATCCCGCCGGCTCCCCGGGTCGTCACGCCAACCCTGGAAAGCATGCAACTCGCCGTTCACGCGGCCTACAAGGCCGGAAACCTCGCGCCCCTGGACGGCAAGCTGGCGATGAATTTCCTGCTGGATCGAAGCGCCCCTGCCTGGACCGCCGAGTTGGCTCGCATTCAGCAGCAGATCGGGCGCTGCACATCGACCGAGCCCTTGTTCGCGACCGGTGCTCTGTCCACCAGCTTCCGGTGGAACTGCGAGCGTGGCAAGCTCGACGGGCAGATTCTCCTCGCGCCGACCAACCCGCCCACACTGCAGTCGCTGCGGCTCACTGCCAGACCGGACTAGCGCAGCAGGGGCTCGAGCTTCGCCAGGTCGTTCCGGATCGCGGTCGCGGCGACGCCGCCTTCACCCATCGCATGGCTGATCTGGTCGAGCCCGACCACCACGTCTCCGGCCGCATAGAGTCCGTCGACGCTTGTCCGCTGACGGGCATCGACGCCGATGCAGCCGAGATCGTTGAGCCGCGCGCCGACCTGTTCTGCGAGCTGCGTGTGCGTGTCCGATCCGAGCGCCGGGTAGACGCTGTCGAAGGTGAAATGCCCCTCGGCGGTGTCGACGACGATGCAATTCTCGGAAATGGCGACGGCCTGTGCCGGACCGTCCACGAAGTCGATCTTCGCCGCCCGAAGCATGTCGCGATCCTCGGCAGTCAGGCTCAGCGCCTTGTCAGGAGCGATCAGCGTGACGTCGGAGGTGTAGCTTCGAAGGAAGACGGCCTCCGCAACGCCTCGGCTGTCGCTGCCGATCACGCCGACGCGCTTATCCGTGACCTCATAGCCGTCGCAGATGGGGCAGTAGCGGATCAGGCCCCTAGCCAGGGCCTCGTCGTGCAGTTCCTCGTCCATCGGGGGCCTGCGGTTCTTCACGCCCGTCGCCAGCAGCACGGTCTTGGTCTCGACCGAGCCAGAACCCCAGGCCGCGCAGAACCCTTGCTCGGTCTTGTCGAGCCGCGTCACATAGTCGCGCTCGATCCGCGCGCCGTAACGCTGCGCCTGCTCACGCATCAGCCGCACCAGCTCCTTGCCGCTGATCCCGTCGGGATAGCCGGCGTGATTGTGGGTGCAGGGAATGCTCTCGGCT
>DASUVP010000031.1:0-3683 GCA_036378895.1 Sphingomicrobium sp. | reverse complement strand
TGCATCTGGCTGACGATCACGCGCTCGGTGCCGTTGACGATGAACGTGCCGTTCTGCGTCATGAGCGGCATGTCGCCCATGTAGACGTCCTGCTCTTTGATATCGATGACCGACTTGGTCTCGGTCTCGGGATCGATCTCGAAGGTGGTGAGGCGCAGGGTGACGCGCATCGGCGCAGCGAAGGTCAGGCCGCGCTGGCGGCATTCGTCCGTGTCATACTTGGGGTCTTCGAGCTCGTAGCGGTCGAAGTCGAGGTGCGCCGTGCCGGCGAAATCCTCGATCGGAAAGACCGAGCGAAGCGTCTTCTCGAGGCCGGACACATAGCCGGTCGACGGATCGGAACGAAGAAATTGCTCGTAGCTTTCGCGCTGAACCTCGATGAGGTTCGGCATTTCGGAAATCTCGTGGACGTTTCCGAAGATCTTGCGGATGCGCCGCGTCTTGGTGGAGCGGCCAGAATTCGTGGATTTGGCCGGTGCGTCGATCGCTTTGGTCGCCATTGTCTTCCCTGCGCTGGAGCTGGTGCCCACGCATGGAAGCGGGAGCCCGGCTCGGTCCTCCGGCGTCGGCCGGAGCTGAGTTTGGAGCGCTACCCCCGTTTTTCCTCTCCAATGCGTTTGGCCCGTGCGCCGTATCGGGCCCTGTCCCGGAGAGGACGGGAAAAGCCCCGGGCGCACGTCACCGTGCGGCGGAGCCGTCTATTTGTTGGATGGAGCCGATATAATCCTATTTTCCCCCTTGTGAAGAGGGTTCTGTAGGAAATTTCAGAAGGGCGGCGGCGTCAGGTTGGATCGCGGTAGTAGACGAGCTGATGGCTCGTCGCGAGCAAGCGGCCATTGGTGCTCCAAAGCTCGGCGGATTGATCGTGGAAGCCGCGGTCGAAAATGCGGGCGTTCGCAGTGCCTAGGACGGGGGCAGATCCGATCTCCGACAGGTCGGACTCGGTCGCGTGGAAATAGGAGGTCAGCGTCACCGTCCCGAATGGGACCATGCGCTTGCGGACGTGGATGATGCGGCCGAAGAAAATGTCGGTGAGCGCTGCAAGGCCGACGAAGTCCATCGGTCGCGGTGGGTCGGTCGCGATCCATAATGTCGACTTGGAGGATGCCGGCTCCGCCCCTTCGCCCCGCCAGCCGAACGATCCGTCCGCGAACCGCAAGTCGTAGCGCTCGATCCAGCCGGCGCCGGGTGCGGGGAGCCGTTCGAGGCTTTCGAACGGGGCGGCGGCGGGCGGCTCGACGGGGCGATGCGCGAACGTCTCCGGTCGTTTGCCGAACATGGCAGTCGCAGTCACGACGCACTCGCCCGCCTGGCGCATCTCCATCGTCCAGTGCTGGGTCGAGCGGTTCGTCCGTGCGGGATGGGCGCCGATCAGCATCTCGCCCTTGGCGATCGGAGCGCAGAAGTTGACCGTCAGCGCCACGGGTTCGCCCTCGCGATCCGGGTGGGCATAGGCCGACTTGAACATGAGCGCCGCGACCAGCCCGCCGAAAGGGCCGATCATGTTCCAATAGGGATCGCTCGTGCGGGCGAGCCAAGTCCCGTCGCCCGTCACTTCCAGATCGGTCGCCAGGTCGAAGGGGTGGCTCAGGCTGGCACCTTCTTCGCCTGGGCGGCCTTCTGACCGGCCGTCTTCTTGGTGCCGTTACCCTTGCCGTAGATCGCAAGGAAGGCGTCTGCCGCGTGCGTGGAAGCCCGCTTGATCTCCTGCGGGTCGCCCTCCGAGATCGCGCCAAGCAGTCGCTTCTCGAACATGTCCCACTCACACATGCCCTTCCACTGCATCGCCATGACCCACGGATCGCCTCGCTTCAGGAGGCCTTCCTCCATCAAGACTTCCATCCGGTTCGCCAGACGCATCCATGCGGGTCGCAGCACCCGTTCGTAGAACTGCTTGCCGATGTCGGATTCCGCAGGCTGGTTCGAGATGATCCGCACATTCGTGATCGGACCTTTCGCCAGGCGCCGGGTCATGTATGCAATGCCAAGGTTGATCAGCCCCTGGCGCAAGTCCTTGGACCCCAGGAACTCCTGCATCAGGCGATCGGCCTGCTCGGTAACGTCGTAATCGAGAACGGCGTGGAGCAGCTCGTCCTTGGAGCGGAAGTAGCCGTAGAGAGTTGCCTTGGAGCCTCCCAGCCGTTCCGAGATCATGGACATCGACGTCCGGTCGTAGCCGTTCTCCTGAAACAGCTCCGCCGCGACATCGATGATGTCCTGTCGCTTGGCTTCAGTTCTAACGCGCACTCGCGACGCCTTTCTATAACCGTACAGAACGGTATATTTAAGTAGTCGGCCGGCCTTTGCAAGCCCGCGCGTCGGCAAAGTGAAGATCTCGCAGGTGTCGCGACTCGCGGGTGAGGCGGCGATTCGCCGATTCGCTGGCTCGCGGCCTCACACGGCATTCCCCCGAATCCAAAAAATTCAGCAGATTCAAACCTGTACCGTACGGTTTAGTTAAGCGTTGACTCCGGAGTGCGGCTAAAGGTAAACGGAACCGTACGGTTCAGTTAAAGACTGCTCACGGAGAACAGGGAAATGACCAGCTTTTTCGCCGGCCGGCGCGGCCGCTCGGCAACACTCGTGCTTTTGCTTGCGACGGGCGCCTGCGCCGCCGTGCCGGACCTTGGGGCCAAGCCGCAGATGTCCGCGCCTGCGCAGTTCGCGTCCGCGAAGTCGTTCGCCGGGACGCAGGCCGCCTGGCCGGCTGACGGCTGGTGGTTGCGCTACAGCGACCCCCAACTTTCGCGTTTGATCGACGAAGCCCTGATCGGCTCGCCCGACCTCGAAGCGGCCGCCGCTCGCATGCGCGCCGCGGAAGGTTTCGCGCAGCGGGCAGGGGCGGCGCTCAAGCCGACCATCGACGGCTTCGCTCAGCCCGAACTCGCCAAGCAGAGCCAGAACCAGGCCATGCCGGCGTCCGCCATCCCGAACGGCTGGAACGACAGCGGGTCGATCGGCCTCAGCTTCTCGCTGGACCTCGACCTGTGGGGCAAGAACCGCGCCGCCTTCCGGGCCGCCAATGCCGATGCGGACGCCGCTCGTTACGAGATGGAAGCCGCGAAGCTGGCGCTGACCACCGGCATCGCCTCCACCTATGCCGAGCTGGCAACGCTCTACGCCCAGCGCGACACGCTGGAGTCCGCGCTCGCAATCCGCACCGAGACCGCCAAGCTGGTTTCGCAGCGCACCGCGATCGGTCTCGATACCCGCGCCGAGCTGAAGCAGGCGGAAGCCCGCATTCCGCAGACGCAGGCCGACCTCGAAGCGACGGACGAAGCCATCGCACTCACCAAGAATGCTCTTGCCGCGCTGGTCGGCAACGGCCCCGATCGGGCGCTTACGATCGCTCGTCCGACCGTCGGCGCCCTGCAGGCGCAGGGTGTTCCGGCCGATGCGTCGATCGAGCTGATCGCTCGCCGTCCCGACATCGCCGCAGCCCGCGCGCGTGTCCTCGGCGCCGACGATCGCATCAAGGAAGCGAAAGCCGCTTTCTACCCAAATATCAATTTGAGCGCGCTGATCGGATTGTCGTCCTTCGGGCTCGGCGACCTGTTCTCCAGCGGCTCCAGTTTTGGAAGCGTGACCCCTGCGGTTTCCCTCCCCTTGTTCCACGGGGGCGCGCTCCAGGGCCAGTACCGCGGTCGCCGCGGTCAATATGACGGGGCGGTCGCTCTGTACGA
>DASUVP010000030.1:0-2092 GCA_036378895.1 Sphingomicrobium sp. | reverse complement strand
CCGCATTCGCTGGATGGAAAGATGATCGAGGAGCTCGAGCGGCAGACCCGCGAGCTCGCGCTCGGCCTCGACGTCGTCGGGCTGATGAATGTGCAATATGCGATCAAGGACGGCGAGATCTACGTGCTCGAGGTCAATCCGCGCGCCTCGCGCACCGTGCCGTTCGTCGCCAAGGTGGTCGGCACGCCGGTGGCCAAGATCGCCGCGCGGATCATGGCCGGCGAGAAGCTCGCCGACTTCAAGCTGAAGAAGAAGCAGCTTGGCCATGTCGGCGTGAAGGAATCCGTTTTCCCTTTCGCCCGCTTCCCCGGCGTCGATACCGTGCTCGGCCCGGAAATGCGCTCGACCGGCGAGGTCATGGGCATCGACCGCTCGTTCGAGATCGCCTTCGCCAAGAGCCAGCTCGGCGGCGGCACCCGCGTGCCGCGCAAGGGCACCGTCTTCGTCTCGGTGCGCGAGACCGACAAGAACCGAATCGCGGAAGCGGTCCGCCTGTTGCACTCGCTCGGCTTCAAGGTGATGGGCACGTCGGGCACCCAGCGCTTCCTGACCGACAAGGGCATTCCGACCGAGAAGGTCAACAAGGTGCTGGAGGGACGACCGCACATCGTCGACGCCATCACCAATGGCGACATCCAGCTCGTCTTCAACACCACCGAAGGGCCGCAGGCGCTGGCCGACAGCCGTTCGCTGCGTCGGGCTGCCCTCTTGCATAAAGTGCCGTATTACACCACTCTTTCGGGGGCTGTTGCGGCCGCCCAGGGCATCCGCGCCTATCTGGGCGGGGACCTTGAGGTCCGCACGCTGCAGAGTTACTTTTCCGAAAACTGATCCTTGGCCGGGCGAATGCCCGCTAAGCGATTGGCAATACAGCCGTATGGCTGGAACTCACCGCTCGGTTGGATGTTGAATCGGCCCCGGAAGGGGCCGAAAATTAATAGGCTGGCGGCTCCTGTCGGAGCCACGAAGGCCCGAATCGAAATCTAGAAAGTACCTCGTGCGGGCCGCGCCAATGGCGCCTCGCGCGATGCAAGGACGGAAGAGATGATGGATAAGGTTCCGATGACCGCCGGCGGCTACGCCGCCCTGGAGCTTGAGCTGAAGCAGCGCCAGTCGGTGGATCGTCCACGCATCATCGAGCATATCGCCGAAGCGCGCTCGCATGGCGACCTCTCCGAGAACGCGGAATATCACGCGGCCAAGGAAGAGCAGTCGCATAATGAAGGCCGCATAGCCGAGATCGAGGACAAGCTCGCGCGCGCCGACATCATCGACATCTCAAAGCTCTCCGGCGACACCATCAAGTTCGGCGCCACCGTCACGCTGGTCGACGAGGACACCGAGAAGAAGGCGGTGTGGCAGATCGTCGGCGAGGTCGAGGCCGACGCCAAGAAGGGCCGCATTTCCATCACCTCGCCGCTCGCCCGTGCGCTGATCGGCAAGAAGAAGGGCGCGACCGTCGAAGTGATGGCGCCCGGCGGGGCCAAGGCCTACGAGATCACCAAGGTCGAGTGGCGGTAAGTCCGCTGTTCTCGCCGCATTGCTGCCGGTGAGCCCACGCAGCAACGCAGGCCCCCTCAAGGCGCGGAGGACGAATGCGGCAGTACCGTCTCGTCGTCGCCCTCCTTGCGCTGGGGGGATCGGCCAGCGTCACGCTTTCCGCCGAAATCGAAATCCCGCCACTCCGCGGGCACGACAAGGTTTCGGTTCAGAAAGGGCCGCCGCATTGCAGCCGGTGGACCGACGGCTGCGTGAACTGCTCGCGGGACGACAAGGGCGCTGAAGCGGTCTGCTCCAACATCGGCATTGCCTGTCAGCCGAAGGCGATTGCCTGCTTGAGCCCGGCTTCCTCTCCCAAGCCGTAACTGCGGCGCGAATCGTCACGCCTGAATCATCGATATCGAGCGGCGCTAGCTCCAGTCACCTGCAAGTTACTGTTGCGACAAAGTCGCGTTTGTCGACGCGGCTTTGTCGCTGGCGCCTGCTGACAGCATTGTGAGTGGCGACGCTGCGGAGTTCATAATATTCGACGCCCTCGGGACAATGCTTATAGTTCATAACTAAGTAGGCCGGTGCTGCCGCCCGCAAGGGA
>DASUVP010000029.1:0-10049 GCA_036378895.1 Sphingomicrobium sp. | reverse complement strand
CCTGCCGTATGGCGAAGTTCTTCTGGCCATTCATCCGCGGCTAAGCCTTTTCGCCGTTGCGTCCGAGAATGAAGGCGGCAAGGGCGGCGGCCCCGACATTCGCATCGTCGATCTCGACCGGCTCCAGGACATTCGCCAGATCTACTCCCCGACGGGCCATATGATCACCGATCCTGAGCGGCCCGTGATCTACACAAATCACTTCGCCAAGAACCTCGGCATTCGCGCCCATGACATGCGCACGGGAAGACTGATTGGAAGATCGCCTAGGTTCGGCCGGAGCGATCGAATGACGTTCGACTCCGCTCGTGACGAGATCCTCGCCACATCGGTCGAGGCTGGCCAGATCTGGCGCTTCGATGCGCGAACCCTCAAGCCCAAGATACCGATCGACACGGTGTTCGGAGCACGCGGCCTGGCGATCGACGCCTCGCGCGACCTCCTTCTCGTCTCAAGCTTCCTCACAAACCAAGTCGACGTGATCGACCTTAAGACCGGACGGTCCGTGAGACGTTATCGGCTGGGCCCGTGGATGCGGGACATCATGATCTTGAGCGATGAGGGCATCGCGTATGTCGCGTCGCGCTACGGGGTTTATCGGCTACACTACCTTCGCTGAGCATCCGCGTGGCAGCGGCGGAACGATTCCTCGGCCAGCGCCGCGCCGCGCGACCAGCTGAACAGGCATGAGCGCTCAAGGGCATTACGGGCGAGCCGTTTGCGCAACTCCTCGTCGCGAAGGAAACCGATAACGCAGTTCGCGATCGCATCGGGGTCCTCGGGCTCGAAGAGCAGACCGGCGTCGCCGACCACCTCGGGAAGGCTGCCGCCGCGATTGCTCGCCAGAACCGGGATGCCGCAGGACATGGCTTCGACCGCCGGAAGTCCAAATCCTTCCCAGAGCGACGGGAAGACGAGCGCGTCCGACGCGTTCAGGAGCTCGGCGAGGTCAGGATCGCTGACGTAGCCGGTAAAGTGGACATGGGCTGGAAGTGGATCCGTGGCGGCCACGAAGGCCTTGAGATCGTCGACATTGTCCCAGAAGCCCTTGCCCGACGTGTCGCCGACGATCGCTAGATGCGTTCCCGGTTCCGCCGCGATGATTTGCGGCATGGCCTTCAGAAATCCGAGGATGTTCTTGTGCGCATTCATTCCGCCGATGTGCACCAGGAGGCGAGCGTCCCGCGGAATGCTGTGGAGCTTGCGCACCCTATCCCGAAGGCCAGGTTCGTCGATGACCCGGAAAGCATCGTCGGCCGCCTCGGTCACTACGTCGATGCGCGACCTAGGGAACTTGTGAATCGTCTCAAGATCCGCCGCAGACGTCTCGGAGACGGTCATGGCGCGCGTTGTCTGCAGATGAGCCAGCGCTGTCTTCGCGCGCCAGAGCCATTGGTTCATCCTTGTGGGGAACAGAAGCTCCGGAAAACGCTCGGCGGTCGCATCGTGGTAGCACACGACGCAAGCCTTCCGCTGAAGCAGCGGAAAGTAGGAATAGAGCGTTGGAAAGAAGAAGACGTCATAGGGAACGGACTTGGCCAGCCGTGCCATCTTCAGGAAATAGCCGGGGGACCGGGCCGAACTGCCGACCGCCGACTGGTTCAGCCCCAGGTCCGTGCGTGCCGTAAGAACGGCGGCGCCCGGAGGTAGCGGTTCTTCCGGAAGCTGATCGAACAGCAAGGTGTACCGGAACCCCTCGTTCCGAGCGAGAAGCGCCTTGAGGATCTCGCGTGTGAAGCGACCGAAGCCGCGGTCGTTTACCCAGCTCGTTGCGTCAACGCAGATGTGGAGCGGTTCCGTCACGCCTTCACCCCCTGATCCGCCGAGGTGCGAGATACCCCGCCATCTCGCCGATGCTCCATGAAATCAGCAACGGCACGAGATAGGGCACCGAGCGGATGAATTCCGCGAAGTGGCGGTGCCGGCTGCGCGCTCGCCGCGCCATCCGGAACAGAAGCAGCGGCGGCAGCACCGGCGAAAGCGCCGCGTAGGCGAGGCGTCTCGCCATGTTCAGCCAGGTCGAGCGGGTAGCAGCATAGGAACGGCCCCAGGAGAAGCGTTCGCGAAGCGCGGTCCCAAAGGTCAGTCCGCAGCGGTTCTGGTAGACCACGATCCGCGGGTCGAGAGAGATGGTCTTGCCCAAGGAACGCAGGGCCTCGTTGACGGGGACTTCGCGGTACGCCTCTTCCCAAACTGGCCGCACCTGCTCCAGCTCGGCGCGCTTGTACGTGACGTTCGCGTCCGAGGCGAAGGGTGTCACACCGGCCGGCACGGGATTCTGATATCGGCTGAAGTCGCAATAGTAGACCGCCCAGTTTAGCGCGCGGTCGACGCCGTTCTCGATGGCCCCGCCGATACAAGCATCGGACCGGCGATGCGCCGCGACCACGCTGGCCGCCCAGTGCGGATCGGGAATCTCGTGATCCTCCAAAAGGCCAATCAGAGCGCCCCTCGCGGCGGCGATGCCCCGGGCTCGCGGCGCGTCATGATGTTCGCGGGAATCGACATGCTTCACGACGTCAGGTGCGGAGAGGAAATGCACTTCAGGAAAGCGCTGCTTGACCTCCGCCAATCCCTCGATCGGCTCGTGGTGGGACACGATGATCTCCATCGGGGGCGCGTCGACCTGCTTCGCCAGGGCCTCAAGGCATTCGGCCAGGTGATCGGCGCGCGCCACCGCCGCGTTGGTGTCGCTGGAAAAACCCACGATGATCGACAACAGCGGCGCCCCGGTCATTCGGAAGAGGTAGTTTGCGCACGTTGGAAGCGTCAATCTGCGGCTGCCCTCCGATACGCAAGTGCGTCAGAGCGAGACAGTTTAGGCGGTCGCCATTGTAAGGCGAGGCAGCTGACGGCTATCAGCTTCTCATTAAGTCGCCAGTGGAATTCAGATGCGCAGCCAGAAGAATTCAAAGGATTTAACCCTCTCGGTCGTGCTTGGCCGGGTCAGCACCGAAGACGGGGATCGCGTGCTCGAGACGATCGCCGCGCTCGACCCACAGCAGGGCGGCGCGCCGTGCGAGATCGTTATCGCCGACCGGCTGCAGGATGCGATCAGTGAGCGAATCCGCGAGGAGCATCCGCACGTCAAACTCGTCCCCTGTCCGCCCGGCATGACATTGCCGGAGATGCGGCTTCTCGCGTTCGACCAAACCAAAGGCTCGATTGTAGCGGTCACGGAAGATCATTGCGTGCCAAGTCCCGGCTGGTCGAAAAGAGTCCTCGAAGCCTTTGCCGAGGGCGGCGACGAGGTGCTCGCTGTGGGTGGAAGCGTCGTCAACGGCGTCTGTGACCGCGGCCTCGATTGGGCGACCTTCATCTGCGAATACAGCTTCTTCTCGCCACCGGTCGTCGAAGGCAGGACCAAGGCATTGCCGGGCATGAACGTTGCTTACCGCCGCTCCGTGCTCGAGGCCGCCGATCGTGAGCGGCTGCGCAGCGGCTTTTGGGAAACGACGCTGCATCCCGATCTGGTGGCTGGCGGGCCTACGTTCCTGTCCAAGAACGAGCTCGCGATGTTTCACAAGAAGAAGTTCTCTTGGCGCCTCTTCGCGTCGCAGCGCTTCGTCTACTCGCGCTACTATGCGGGGCTTCGCTTCCAGGACGCGAGCCTGGTGAAGCGGTTGGCAGCCGGCGCGGCGTCGCTGCTTCTGCCGCCGATCCTGATGTACCGCATGACGCGCGCCGTGGCGGCAAAAGGCCTCCAGCGCGAATATGCGCGGGCGTTCCCGTCGCTTTCGACATTCATCGTCATCTGGGCGATTGGCGAAAGCTACGGCGCGATCTTCGGTCCCGGCGATGCACTGGCGCGGATCGAATGAACCAGCGAAGCGATTGAACGAACATAAACTGGGGGAAATATGAAGTTTGGACTGATTGGCGCGGGAGCGATCGGCGCGATCCGGGCATCGGCACTGGCTCGATCGAAGAGCTGCTCGCTAACCGCGGTGCACGACCTCGACGAGACTCGTGCGCGCAGCGTGGCGCCGTCAGCCACGTTTCACGCCAGCCTGGATGCCCTGCTGGCTTCGCCCGAAGTCGAGGCCGTCCTCATTTCCACCCCGCCGCAGCTTCATGAGGAGCTTGCAGTCGCCGCGGCCGAAGCCGGCAAGCATGCGCTCGTCGAAAAGCCGATGGCCGCTACGCCCGAGGCCTGCAAGCGCATGATCAGGGCCGCAAAAGACGCCGGGACCCTGCTCACGGTCGGCTACAACCAACGCTATTTTCCGGCGCTGAAGGTCGTTCGTGATGCTGTCATGTCCGGCGACATCGGCCGGCTGAGCCATGTCCGCGCTTACGCCGGGCATGGCGGGCTCGCCGAGTTCAAGGCGCCGTGGATGTACGACCAGGCCGTGATGGGCGGCGGTGCGCTGATGGACAACGGCACGCATATCGTCGACCTGGTTCGCTACGTCATGGGCGATCCCACCGAGGTCTACGGCCAGGCGCTGCACCGGGTGTGGGGGCTCGACGTCGAGGACGAGGCGATGGCGCTGCTGCGCGACGACGACGGCGTCGCGGCTTCGATCGAGGCCAGCTGGGACGAATGGAAAGGCTATCGATTCCACATCGAGGCCTATGGCGACCGTGGCATGGCCCGGGCCTATTATGCGCCGATGATGGCCACCGTCATTCGCCTCGACCGTCCGGGCGGGCAGAAGAAAGTCGAGCGCCGCTTCTATCCGGAGTCGATCGTGCGCGAGAAGTTTCGGGGCTGGCAGAGCACGGTCATCAACGCCTTCATCGAGGAGTTCGACGATTTCGCCGCCGCCGCGGCGGGGAAGGAAGGCTCTGGCCGCCTCGCACTCGGCGGCGACGGAATGCGCGCGGTGCAGATCGCCCACGCCGTCTACGACAGCAGCCGGAGCGGAAACCGGGTGACCCTGGCGCCGGTGCCGTAGCGCCTCAACGAGCATGACTCGCTCCCCCGTCATCGAGATCGACGAGCTGACCGCCGCGCAAGGTCATCGGGTGCTGGCCGGCAAGGATTGCGCCCTCGCCGACGCCATGGCGGATGCGAAGGCGGCGCTGGCTCGCGGCGAGGAAGCAACTTGGCGGGTCGCAGTCGGCCTGCACAGCGTCTACGCGATCGAGTCGGTGCACAGGCTGGCTGCCGATGCCGGGATCAATGTGCAGTTCGATGCGCTGGCGTCCTTGCAGGGGCCGGAGCGCGTCTTTTTCGACGATTATGTCCGGTATCGCCTGCCCATCTCCAGAGGGGAGCGTGCCGCGCGCTTCGCGGATGAGTGGACGTCCGCGGGCGGAGAAGCGCTGTCCGCGCTATTGGGACTGGTTCGGCCTGGCGGCGCCCGCGCTCCCGAACCGGAGCGCTTGAATTCCGTAGTGATCATCGGCGCCTATGGCGGAGACCATATCGGCGACGCGGCGATCCTCGGCGGCACCTTGCTTGGACTGCACAAACGCTATGGAATCACCCGCGCCACCGTCATGAGCGGGCGCCCGGACCACACCCGGAAGCTTGCGGACGGCCTGTCCACGCCGGTCAAGATCGACGTCGCGCCGTACCGGGCCGCCGCGGTGAAACGGGCCTTGGACAAAGCCGACGCCCTGGTGCTGGGCGGCGGCCCTCTCTACGGCTCACCACGCATCCTCGCGCGACATCTGGCGGCTACGTCATCGGCTCGCCGCCGGGGTCTCCCCTTCATCGTCGAGCGTATCGGCATGGCCCATTTCGGGAGCGCGCTGACCCGATGGGCGGGCCGGCATATCCTTGAGGGCGCAGCGCGCACCTCGGTCAGGACAACCGCCTCCGCCAAGCATCCGTTGATGGAAGGCCTCACCGTCGAAGTCGGCCGTGACCCGGCGTTCGATTATCTGGAAGAACGAGGCGCCCTGGATCGCCTTTCACCTTCCGATGGGGAAGCCGTCGACGCCTTACTGGAGGGTACGGAAGGGTCGCTCAAGGTCGGGATCAACATGCGGCCCACGCTAGATCAGTGGCGTGACCTCTCCGATCTATCCCGGGATACGGTCGATCCTGCCTTTATTGGGAAGCTCGCCGAAGGTCTCATTGCCTTCGCTCAGGCCAACAAGCGGCCAGTGACGTTCGTGTTCTTCCCGATGAACGCCATACAGCTCGGCATGTCGGACCTGTCGGCAGCTTACGAACTGCACCGGGCGGTCAGGGGCGCGGTCGACTTTCGGGTCTGGGAGGCCGACGCAAGCCTGGACGGAGTAGTCCATCTGCTGCGCCGGCTCGACGCGGCCATCGCAATGCGATTCCACGCCTCGATCTTTGCTGTGTCTCAGAACCTGCCGTTGATCGGTCTCGATTATTTTGCGGGGAGCGGAGGCAAGGTGAGCGAGCTGCTCTCCGACCTGGGCCGGCCGGATGATGCGTCCACGGTCGGGAGATTCACCTCCGAATGGCTGGTCGACAGGCTGAAGCTCGCGACCAGGGCCTCCTAACTTCCGACGCGTTCCTCAATTGCGGACCAGATCAGTTCTGCATTCGGCGCGAGGTGGCCGGCTCGGATCATGCTGTTGTGGTCGCCCTCCAGCGGCACGTTGTGAACCAAAGCGCAGTGGGCGCTCCAGCCCAAATCCAACGGCAGCTTGGGAAAAGGTTGCTCCTGCGCCCGGAAGAGGACGAGCGGCCCGTCGAACCGACCCAGGCTCAGGTCTCGCAAGGAACGGCCGCGCAGGTTCTGGAGCAGCAGGCGCCGCAAACCATTGGCCGCTCCAGCCCCGAAAATTTCGCGCGTGGGGCCGATAGCCCTGCGCACGATTCCTGAGAGGCCAGCGGCGATCAGCAACCGACTGGCGATATCGGCGCCCATGCCCAAGATGCCAGGGGCTGCATCCTGGTTGCGGATCAGCCGACCTGACCCGGGAACCTTCAGGCTGAGCGCCCGGCTGTCCAGCAGCGCCAACAGGCCGACGCGCCTCCTCTTCTCTTGCAGTCGGCAGGCCGCGGCAAAGGCGACTTGGCCGCCAAACGAATAGCCGGCGATATGCACGTCTCCGGAAGGCTGAAGCGAGCAGATGCGCTCGATCACACCATCGAGGATGCCGGCGAAGTCGCGGATCTTGCCGCTCGGCTGGTCGACATCGGGATAGTCCAGCAGTTCGAAGTCTATCCGAGTGCCTAGCGCAGCACGTAGCTCTGCCAGCGGCGGCTCGTCGCCGAAAATGCCGGGCAAAAGGAAGACCCGCGGCCGTTCGCTCATCTTCCGGGGCCGGGCGGTCGCGATCGATAAACCCGGACGGTCCCGCCCCCCATGGTGCCCGGCAGCTCCGCCACTTTGTCGAAGCGACGATCGACTTCTCGCATGACGTCGGCCCGGGTTGCGCGGGTGTGGCCTTCGAAGGCCGTGATCAGCCAGACGGTGCGCCCACCCACAAGCAGGCGGTCGAGATCGGCCGCAGTCTCAGTGACCGGCCAGCGCGGTGCGAAATAATCGCGAATCGGCCTCGACGCCAGGCCGACCGAGGTAGTTGCGTCGTTCGGCCCGCGCTCACGCTCGACGAGCGCGACCGCTCCTTGAAGGTCTTGCTTGGGGTGAGCGTAATTGCGAGCGAGCAGCACTGACGAAGCCCCGACCATCAGCGCCAGGGCTGAAGGGAAGACGGCGGCGCGCAGCGGCGTCTGCTGCAGCGCTTTTTCGACGGCCTCGATCAAGGCCAGGCCGCCCACCGCGGCGCACAGGAAGATGAAACCGACGTCGACGAAGAAGTACCGCGGCCAGATGCGAAACGAAAGCGCCATCAGGAGCACCAGGGAAAGCGGGATTTGCGTCAGGTAGATGGCCGCCAGGAGAGGGCTGCGCCGCGCCACCAGGACTGCGCCAAAGATCAGCACGAGAACTCCGCCGATCAAGGCGAAGGGAGCCAAGGGTCCCAGCGCGTCAAGCCCGCTGGCGAATTCCTGAAACGTCCGCAGGGGGTTGTTCCATTCGGCCATAGCGGAGGTGCTCGACCCCGACGAGACTTCGCCGACCGAACTTCGGATCTGGTCCAATAGCGGCAGGTGGAGGAGGAGAAGGAGCGCGCCGCCAAGGGCGAAGCCGTAGAAGGACTGGATGTTGCGCGCGCCAGGATAGGTGCGCGCTATGGGTCCCTGCGGACGCAGCAGGGCCATTCCGAGGAGCGCTGCGAAAACCGCACCGTGAGCGACGAAGAAGAATCCCGCCGAAAGATGGGTGTACATGCCTGCCGCGAGGCACAGGCCGTAGAGCGTCCAGACCCTCCAGCGCGGCCGGCGCAGGCCGCTCATCAGAAGGATGGTTGCCGCCGTGGTCCAGGTCAGCAGGCCGGTGTAGCCGCGCGCGTTCTGGGTGAACCAAACGTGGTGGTAGGACAAAGCGAGCAGCGCCAAGGTAAGAAGCGCCGCGCCGCGGCCGATTTCCTTACGCGCCAGCCACCAGACCAGGACCAGACTGGCCATGCCCATCAGCAGGGCCGGCAGTCGCAAGGCCCAGGCGCTTTCGCCGAACAGCTCCACCGCCGCCTTCGCCTGGAGGCTGTAGAACATGTGATTGTTCAGCGACGAGAAGTCGGTGGCCAGCTCGCCCCAGGGCAGGCGCACGAAGTGGGTGAGGGTGGAGACCTCGTCATACCAAAGGCTGGCGTTCAGCCCGACGATGCGGACGACCAACGCCAGCGCGAGTAGGGCCGCGACGGCACCGGCTTCCCAGCGCTGCAGCTTCACCTCCATCGCCCCCGTTCCGGTCAGGCGTCAGCTCGGGAAGTTTCGACGACCTTGACCGACAATGGCCGCAACGACTGGCATGGCGATTTGCCGGTTGCCGGGTCGAAGGGCAGATTGTGCCATGGGCAGACGATTCGGCCGTCGGTCACATGGCCCATGGCCAGATCCGCTCCCTGGTGCGGACAACGGCGGTCGAAAGTAACGAACTCGTCGTCTCCGAGCCGCGCAACGCATGTCTTCTTGTCGGTGGGCCGAATCTCGCCGATCCGCATCTCGCGAACGTTGCCGGACTTTGCCGGCGCGAGATCGATCCGCGGAGGTTTGGTCGGGCGGAGCTTCTCCGCCACCCGTTCGCCGAAGGAGCGCAGGTAGCTGGCCTGCATCAGCGCCGGCAGCCGGGCCGCAGCCCGCAGCGGGCTGTTGGCGAGGCCGCTGTGGCAATAGCTGTGATAATGTCCGTTCGGAAAATGCGGCCGGTCGAACGTGACGCGATAGCTGATCACGAACCGCGTTTCGTCCGTGTAGTTAAGCGCCGACCCATGAAGCTGGTCGGTGTGGAAGAGAACGAAGTCGCCCGGCTCCAGGTCGAAGGTGAGAGGCGCGGTCAGCTTCTCGTCGCGGGCGATATTGCCCATCCCGGTATAGCGCTGATGGCCCCCATACTCGTTACGATAGACGGTGAGGCCGTTGCCGCGCTGGACGCGGCCGATGGCGATCCAGATGTTGATCCCATTGTCCGGACAGTCGAGCCATGAATCTCGGTGGGGACCGTGCGCCGTCAGCTTCCCCTCGCCATGCTTGCGCGTGAAGTCATTGAACAGGGCGCGGTCGCCTCGGGTCGTGTCGAAAGGCACGTGAAAGCGCACGTTGGGCGACGTCTCGAAATAATGCCGCTTCACACCCGCGAAGACCGAGGGAATAAGGACCGAGAGGTCCCGTGGCGCGCGAGCGTTGACCCTTTTGTAGATTTCGTCGGTAAGGCGGGGAATGTCGCCGGCCGGCACGATCTCGTGGATTTTTTCGAAACCTTCGGTGTTCACCGCGGCGGCAGCATCCGGGCCAATGACGTCGTTAACCGCCTGCAGACTCACTTCGAGCAGAGGCTCGAGCAAGCCCGCCCGCTGAAGACCGCCGCGCACGACCACGACTTCCCCGGCGAGGACGCGCTCCTTGAGATCCTGCTCGCTGGCGGGATCAGTCATTTCGGTCAGCCAGCCCATACGTCCAGAACCTTGAAGTCCTTCAGGGAAAGAGAGTTACACAATGGGCCGTAGCGGGCAATCCGCAGTAGCGGAATGCCGGCGAACTCGCCCCGAAATGTTACAGTTTTGACCGCGCCGCCGACTCCGAACGGATCGTGATTACTCCAGCCGCGGGA
>DASUVP010000028.1:0-2506 GCA_036378895.1 Sphingomicrobium sp. | reverse complement strand
TCGTCCAGCGGCTCCGCGGCGGGCAGGCATTCGCCGCCGCCGCCGCACCCGCCGGTTTCAGCGCCCAGGACATTGCGCTCGGCGCGCAGACCCGCGAGCAGTTCACTTCGGTCGCCGGAGCGAAGGTCGCGGGCGCCGTCTTCGGGGCGGACGAAGGTGCGGTCGTGGGGCCGATCCAGTCCGAGAACGGCTGGCACGTCGTCAAGGTCGACAAGATCCAGCGAGAGGGCGGCAAGACGCTCGCCGAAGCACGGGCGGAGATCTCCGCAAAGCTCGCCGGCGACAAGCGCAAGGGTGCGATCGAAAATCTCGTGAACACCGTCCAGGACGCGATCGACGGTGGCGCGAGCTTCACCGAAGCGGCCGCGGCCGCCAAGCTGGCCGTCGTCGAAACTCCGCCGATCACCGCCGACGGACGGTCCAGATCCAATGCGGACTACCGCCTTCCCGCGGATCTGGCTCCGGCGTTGAAGGCCGGGTTCGAGCTGGCGGAGAATGACGAGCCGCTCATCGAGACCCTGCCCAACGATGCCGGATATGCGCTGGTCGCCCCAGCCCGAGTTATCGCTGCGGCCCCGGCGCCGCTTGCCAGCATCCGCGATCGGGTAGCCGCGGACTGGGTCGCGAACCAGGCTTCGCAACGCGCGCAGCAGCTGGCGCAGACCATCGCAAGCAAGGCGACGCCGGGCCCTCTCGCCCAGGCGGCAAAAGGCGCGCCGGTCCCCGTCCAGGTGGAGCCGGTCAATGCGCGCCGGATCCAGCTGACCCAGTTCCAGGGCAATGTCCCGCCCCCGCTTTCGATGCTGTTCAGCCTGGGACAGGGCAAGTCGCGAATGGTCGCCGGCGGACAGGGCGAAGGCTTCTATGTGGTCAAGGTGAACCGGATCATCCCGGGCAACGCTCTCGGACAGCCGGCGCTTATCACGAGGACGCAGCAGCAGATGCAGGATGCCTTGTCGCAGGAATATGGCGCGCAATTCCTGAGCGCCATGCGGCAGGCGGTCGGCGTCAAGCGCAACGACAAGGCGGTCGCTGCGGCTAAGGCGCGGATTACCGGCAGCGGCAGCTAGGCCGGCAGCCGCCTTGACGGGCGGCGCTTTGTTGCCTACACGTTCTCCGTCTGTTCTTTCGGGGGATGGCCGCGCGATGCTCACGTCCAAGCAGCACGAACTGCTCCTGTTCATCAACAAGCGCCTCAATGAGTCGGGCGTTTCGCCCAGCTTCGACGAGATGCGCGAGGCACTGGACCTCAAGTCCAAGTCGGGCGTGCACCGGCTGATCTCGGCGCTGGAAGAGCGCGGGTTCATTCGCAGGCTTCCAAATCGGGCGCGGGCGCTCGAGGTGCTGAAGCTGCCCGAGTCCGCCGCCCCTGCCGCCGCCGCTCCGCGACCCGTCGTACCGGCGGCCGCCAACGACACGATCGAGATCCCTCTCCATGGCCGCATCGCCGCGGGCACTCCGATCGAGGCGCTCCAGGGCACGGACGGCTTCGCGGTCCCGGCCGCGCTACTTGGGCCGGGCGAGCATTACGCGCTTGAGGTCTCGGGTGATTCGATGATCGAGGAAGGCATTCTCGACGGCGACTTCGCGCTGATCCGGAAGGTCGACACGGCCCGCGACGGGGAGATCGTCGTTGCGCTCATCGATAATGAGGAAGCGACTCTCAAGACCTACCGCCGCGAAGGTCCAATGATCAGGCTCGATCCGGCGAATGCCCGCTACGAGGCGCAGCGCTACGCTGAAGGCCGCGTCAGCATCCAGGGCCGTCTCGCGGGTCTGATCCGGCGCTACTGATCGTGGCTGGAGCGCGGATCGATTATGTCGAGCTGCCGAGCGCGACCGCGCATGAATTGACCCGGGGCTTCTATCGACAAGCCTTCGGCTGGGATTTCACCGACTTCGGCCCCGACTATTCGGCAACGACCAGCGGAGACGTGGACGTCGGCCTCAACGGCCAGCCCGAAGAGGCGCTTTCCGCACCCCTGCCCGTCGTCCGCGTGGATGACCTGGAAGCCGCCTTCGAAGCGGTGGGCAAGGCCGGCGGAGTAATCGCCAAGCCAATCTTTTCCTTCCCTGGTGGACGACGCTTCCACTTCATCGATCCTTCGGGGAGCGAGCTCGCCGTCTGGCAATCTGCCTAGGAGAGCAGGCTACTCCGCCGTCGTCGGGTCGATCACGCTGCGCACCTGGCTGATCCTGTTGGCGGGGAAGCCTCCGCGCTGGGCATGTTCGCGGATCATATCTTCGTTGGGCGCACGATAGATACAGTAGATTTTGTCGTCGGTGACGTAGCTCTGGACCCACTGGATATCAGGTCCCAGCTCGCGGAGCACCGAGCAGCTGGTCTGCGACGCGCCCTTGAGTTCGCTTTGTGCAAGTGAGCCTACGCCCGGCATATCGCGCTCGATCACATACTCCGGCATTACTTTCTCCCCTTTCGAACCCAGCCGACATATCCGAATTCGCAAAGGCCGTCACATGGCCCAGGGGTGCTCGCCGAGCCGCT
>DASUVP010000027.1:0-6140 GCA_036378895.1 Sphingomicrobium sp. | reverse complement strand
CCTGCCGTCAGGCGGATTCGGACAGCCGTCGAACCCGCATCGAGGGCATTTTCGACAAGCTCCTTGAGGGCGCTCGCAGGGCGCTCTACGACCTCGCCAGCGGCGATGCGATTCACGAGCTCCGAAGGCAGCCTTCTTATTGACATGTTAAGCATTACTAGCCGATTACCTTCGAGCCAGCGAAGCGCTGATTTGTCGGAAAAATTCAGTTTGCATTCAATGGGATGTAATTAATCGCCGGTAAACGGGTGGGGCCGGTCCCACTGCCGTAACCGAGCAAAGGGCGAGAGACGGGGAAGAATGTTCTGGACGCGCTGGTTCAAATGGATGTCGCACGACATGGCGATCGATCTGGGGACCGCCAACACTCTGGTCTACGTACGCGGTCGCGGCATCGTTCTTAACGAGCCGTCCGTCGTCGCGATCGAGACCATAAACGGCGTGAAGAAGGTCAAGGCCGTCGGCGAAGACGCCAAGCTCATGATGGGCAAGACGCCCGACCAGATCGAAGCCATCCGCCCGCTCCGCGACGGTGTCATTGCCGACATCGATGTCGCCGAGCAGATGATCAAGCACTTCATCCACAAGGTGCACGGCGGGAAGATGCGCGCCTGGCGCTTTCCGGAAATCGTGATCTGCGTTCCGTCGGGCTCGACGTCGGTCGAGCGCCGCGCGATCCGCGACGCCGCGTCGAACGCCGGCGCCAGCGCCGTCTACCTGATCGAGGAGCCGATGGCGGCCGCGATCGGTGCCGACATGCCGGTGACCGCTCCCATCGGTTCGATGGTCGTCGATATCGGCGGCGGGACGACCGAAGTCGCGGTGCTCTCCCTGCGCGGCCTCGCCTACACCACCTCCGTGCGGGTCGGCGGCGACAAGATGGACGAGGCGATCAGCTCCTACGTCCGCCGCAACCACAACCTCCTCATCGGCGAAGCCACGGCGGAGCGGATCAAGAAGGAAGTCGGAATCGCCAAGCCGCCGACGGACGGAATCGGCAAGACGGTCCACATCAAGGGCCGCGACCTTGTGAACGGCGTCCCGAAGGAAATCTCGATCAACCAGGGCCAGATCGCCGAGGCCTTGTCGGAGCCGGTCGGCACGATCGTCGAGGGCGTCCGCATCGCGCTGGAAAATACCGCGCCGGAGCTGGCGGCGGACATTTGCGACCAGGGCATCGTGCTGACGGGTGGTGGCGCACTGCTTCAGGGCCTCGACGAGGTCCTGCGCGACGAGACCGGTCTTCCGGTCACGGTCGCCGAGGATCCGCTCACCTGCGTCGCCCTTGGTACTGGACGAGCGCTGGAGGAAGAGCAGTTCCGCGGCGTTCTTCAGACCGCCTGAGAAAGGGCTGATTGGTGGCGCCGCCGGGAGGGCCGCGCCCAGGCTGGTCCCGGCGCGCGCAGTACGGACTGTTCTTCAGCTTCATCTTGGCCGTCGCCGGCTTCGTTATCGGCCTAGTCATGCTCGGCCTGTCGCTCGTCGCGCCGAAGAGCTATGCTTCGGTGAGAGGTGTGGCGCTGGATGCGACTGCGCCGGTCACGTCCGGCCTCCGGGCGGTCAGCGCGACCGTCGGCGGCATATTCACCGGCGCCGGCAATTACTGGGACGCCGCGCACCAGAACGCGCGGCTGAAGTACGAACGCGAGCTGATGATCCAGCGGATCATAGAGGCCAAGGCGATCAGCCAGGAAAACCGCGAGCTGAAGACCGTGCTGCAGCTTCGGGAGCATAGCCGGTCGCCGGTCGCGACCGGTCGCGTCGTTGGCTCATCGTTTAGCAGCCCGAGACGATACGCAATCTTCTCCGCCGGCGGCACCGACGGAGTGCGCGTCGGAATGCCTGTCCGCTCGGCAAAGGGTTTGCTCGGCAGGGTGGTCGACGCCGGTTCCCTGGCCTCGCGGGTGCTGCTCGTCTCCGATCGGGCGAGCATTATCCCGGCGCGCATCCTGCGAAGCGGCCAGCCGGTGATCAGTCAGGGGCGCGGCGACGGAACCGTCGACCTGCGTCCGCTCGAGGTCGGGCGCAATCCATTCAAGCCGGGCGACATCGTCATCACCTCCGGTACGGGCGGCCTCTACCCGCCCCTCGTCCCGGTCGCTCGGGTCGTCAGGCTCGACGATGACGGGGCAATCGCGCTTCCTCTCGCAGATCCAAGCTCCACCAGCTTCGCGATGGTAGAGCATCCCTATGAGCCCGCTGCCGTTGCCGAAGAAGCTGGCACCGCGGCGGACGCGCAATAATGGTCCGCGCGGCGCTCGCCCCTCACAAGAATATCGGGAGGGGCCCCGTGCCCGGAGCGCGACTCGTTCCGGCCTTGTCGGTCATCGCCGCGAGCTTGCTGACGGCGCTCCCCATCGTCTCGATGAGCGGCTGGTATCCGGATTTCGGCTTCCTGATGCTCATCGCCTGGCGGCTGCTTCGTAACGATGCCTGGCCCGCCTGGTGGGCCGCCCCGCTAGGATTTTTCAACGACCTGGTGACCGGCCATCCGATCGGCTTTTCCGTGGCCTTGTGGACCGCGGCCATGATCGCGCTAGACCTGTCCGACCGGCGGACGATGTATCGCGGCTACTGGCTTGAATGGACGCTCGCCGCGCTTCTGCTTCTTGCGAATGAGGCCGCCGAGTGGCGGGTGGCGCAGGTCATGGGCGCTTCTTTGCCCTTCCTGACGGTCTTGCCCCCGCTCCTCATTTCCGTCCTTGCATTTCCGATCTTCGCCTGGATCGTCTCGCGCCTCGACCTGTGGAGGCTGGGACGATGAAGATGGACCGCTTCACGTCCGTTCACCAATCGCTGGCCTTCTCCCGGCGGATGGCGATCGCTGCAGGCGCGCAAACGGCGATAGGTGCGCTTCTGCTTGGACGCCTCGGCTGGCTGGCGATCGCGGAAAACCAGCACTACCAGTTGCTTTCGGAGAGCAACCGCGTCCAGCTGATCATCGTCCCGCCGCGCAGAGGCTGGATCGTCGACCGCAACAACAAGCCGATCGCGATCAACCGCAGCGACTTCCGGGTCGACATCATCCCCGACCAGCTCGAGAACCCTGAACCGACGCTGCGTACGCTGCAGCAGCTGCTCGACCTCAGCGTCGACGACGTCGACCGCGTCGTCCGCGAGCTCAAGCAGGCCAAGGGCTATCAGCCGATCGAGGTCGCCGAGAACGTCCCGTTCGACAAATATGCGGCCGTCACCGTCCGGCTTCCGGAGCTGCCCGGGGTGAACCCGATGCGCGGCTTCTCACGCTACTATCCCGACGGTCCTGCGGTCGGCCACCTCATCGGCTATGTCGGCGCGGCTTCGGCGGCGGAATATGAGAAGGAGAAGAACCCTCTTCTCATCACACCCGGCTTCAAGATCGGGAAGGAAGGCCTTGAAAAGACGCTTGAACCGCGACTTCGCGGACAACCGGGCGGCCAACGTGTCGAGCTGACCGCGCGCGGCAAGCTGGTCCGCGAGCTCGAGCCCAAGCCCGACCGCAGCGGCGCACCCGTGCGGCTGGCCATCGACGCCGACCTCCAGGAATTTGCAGCGCGCAGGCTTGGCGAGGAGTCGGGCTCCTGCGTCCTCCTCGACTGCCACACTGGCGACATCCTGACGATGGTCTCCATGCCGGCGTACGACCCCAACAGCTTCTCGGACGGAATCGGCCGGACCGAATGGAAGATGCTGTCGGACGATCCGCGGCGGCCGCTTCTCAACAAGGTGCTGAACGCGCTCTACCCTCCGGGCTCGACGATCAAGCCGATGAACTCGCTGGCGCTCCTTCAGAACGGCGTGGATCCGACGGAGCGGATTCACTGTCCGGGCGGGTACCGGCTCGGAAATCGCTTCTTCCGCTGCCTTGGCCGGCACGGGTCGGTCGACATGCGCCGAGCCATCGCCAAAAGCTGCAACACCTATTTCTACGCGATGGGCCACCGCGTCGGGTACGACAAGATCGCGGTGATGGCGAAGCGGCTGGGGCTTGGGCAGAAGTTCGATCTGCCGGTGGTAAGCCAGAGCTACGGCACCGTTCCCAACAGCGAGTGGAAGAACCGGCGCTTCCACGAGACGAAGGGCTTCCTCGAAAGGCCGGATTGGACAGCGTCCGACACGCTGAACGCCTCGATCGGCCAGGGATTCCTGATCCTGAATCCTCTGCAGTTGGCGGTCATGGCCGGGCGCATCGCAGGGGGCCGAGATATCGCCCCACGCCTTCTTGGAATTGGCAAGGAACCCGCTCCCCTGCTGGGAATCGACCCCAAGCATCTGGAAACGGTGCGTGGCGGCATGTGGGAAGTCGTCAACGGTGACGGCACTGCAGGCGCCAGCAGGCTGCAGATCCCGGGCGTCGAGATGTGCGGCAAGACCGGAACGGCGCAGGTCCGCAAGATCGTCGGCAGCCAGCGCGGCCAGAGCGGCGACTGGAAATACCGCGACCACGGCCTGTTCGTCTTCTTCGCTCCCTTCGACAAGCCGCGCTACGCCGGCGCCGTCGTGATTGAGCACGGCCTCGGCGGTGCCCGCGCGGCAGCGCCGGTGGCGAAGGACGTGCTGACCTTCCTGTTCGATCGCCAGCTAGCGCTGAAGAATCTGAACGCTCTTGAGCAGCAATGGGGTGGAACCCTTGCCGAGCGGACCGCCCGGCGTGCGGCTGCGGTTCAGGCGGCGGCCGAAGCGGCAGCGAAGACAGCATGATCTCCTCAGCCATCATCCCGCAGCCGCTTGCCAGGCTGCCGTGGCGGCTGATCTTCCTCGTCGCCGGGATCGCGGGGATCGGGATCATCACGCTTTATTCGGCGGCCGGCGGCGCCGCGCAGCCCTGGGCGACCAAGCAGGCGATCGTTATCCTCTTCTTCCTGACGGTCGCCATCGGAATGTCCTGGACCAGCGAGTCCACGATCAAGCAGGTCGCCTTGCCGATCTACGTGATCGTCACAGCTATGCTGATCGTGGTCGAAATGGTCGGCTTCGTCGGCAAAGGCGCCCAGCGCTGGATCGACCTCGGCTTCATCCGTCTCCAGCCGAGCGAATTCATGAAGCCCGGAATCGTCCTCATCCTGGCGCGATTCTACGAATTGCTGCCCGCTGGCGATATCCGCAGGTGGCGCGCCATCTGGCCCGCCGCCGCACTGATCGGCTTTCCCGTCGCGCTAATCATGCTCCAGCCGGACCTCGGAACCGCTCTGATGGTCTCCTTCATCGGAGTGACGGTGATGTTCATCGCCGGCGTTCCGTTCCGGGTGTTCCTGATCCCGGGCGCGGCGCTCGCGGTCGCCATTCCGGTCGTCTACCAGATGCTCCACGGCTATCAGCGGAAGCGCATCGACATCTTCCTCGACCCGGAGAGCGATCCGCTCGGCGCCGGCTATCACATCAGCCAGTCGAAGATCGCGATCGGATCGGGCGGGATCTTCGGCAAGGGCTATCTCAACGGTAGCCAGAGCCACCTCGATTATCTGCCCGAAGGACATACCGATTTCGTCTTCGCGACGATGGTGGAGGAATGGGGCCTGGTCGGCGGAGCGCTGCTGATCTTCGCCTTCGCCTTCGTCATTCGCTGGGGAATGCGGGTCGCCAACAATGCGAAGAGCCGCTTCGCCCAGCTCACCGCCGCCGGGCTGTCCGCCACGATCTTCTTCTACGTTTCGATCAACCTGATGATGGTCATGGGGCTTGCTCCTGTCGTCGGCGTGCCTTTGCCCCTCGTCAGCTTCGGCGGTTCCGCTGTGATGACGGTCATGCTCTGCCTCGGCCTGCTGATGGCGCTCGAGCGCCAACAGCGGACGACCTCGCGCCTTCTTTAGCCAAGCGGTTGCGCACCAAGTTGCAGCGTGCTACCGGCCCCGCCGCTCAAGGCGTGCATTGACCGCCGGAGCTTCGCCGAATGGCAGTGGACGCATAGCTCAGTTGGTAGAGCAGCTGACTCTTAATCAGCGGGTCCTAGGTTCGAGCCCTAGTGCGTCCACCAGCCTTTTCTACCGCAGAACATGACTTTGCGGACCAGTGCCTGCCTAGGCGTGTTGGGGGGCGGCGCGGCAGCGCAACGTGGATTCGACCACTTCCTCGACCTTGGCGCAGCAGCAGGCCGGATCGGCCTTCCAGGCGGTGAGATCGACGGTGTGGAGCTGCCGAAAGCCGATCGGCGGCGGAGTCCC
>DASUVP010000026.1:0-12397 GCA_036378895.1 Sphingomicrobium sp. | reverse complement strand
TTGCGCACCACCGGATAGTAGAGGCTGAAGGTCAGCACCGACGCCGGAAGCGCGAGATAGAGCACTCCGAGCCAGTAGCCGGGCCGGCTGTCAAACACCGGCGGGCCGGTCATCGCGAAGGCGATCGCGATGTTCATGATTGCGCCGGCGGCCATCGACCAGGCGAGCATGCTGAATAGAGGAAAGCGGCGGACTTCCTCACGGGCCTGGAAGACGTTTGCCGCCGACGCGCCCACCATTCCGATGAGAGTCAGGCCGATGCCGAGCGCAATCTCGTCCGATCGGGCCGCATGCTGGCGGAATTCGTGCACGAAAAGCAGCCCGATACCGGCGACGGCGATCAGCGAACTCCACACGAACCGTCCGCTCGGCCGGTGGCCGAGGAACGCCCACGCCATCAGCGTGCTCGGAATCAATAGCAGCGCGAAAACCGTCGCGACGACTCCGGACGTGATGTGCTGCTCGGCCAGGTAGACCGCGTTGAAGTTCACGCAGAACTGCGCGAATCCGAGGAAGACCGCAGCGCCGAAAGCCGACCGCCCGAGACGCAAGCTTTCGCGTTTCCACTTCGCGACCAGCGCCATCGCAATGGCGGCGATGACGAAGCGATACGCAACTGACCATTGGGGTGGCACCGTGCCGAGCTGGTCGCGGATGACAATCCAGGTCGAGCCCCAGATTCCGGTGAAGATAATGAAGGGAAGCGTGACTTCCGTGAAGGACCAGCGCTTGTCCGTCACAGCGCGGCGATTGCCGCAGCGAGGCGGTCGACGGGCTCTCCACTCTGGTCCCAGCTGGTGACGAAGCGGATTTCGTCGGGGCCCCAGTCGTAGAAGTCGAAACCCTTGGCGCGGAGCGACTCCGCTTCCTCCGGCGTCGCGCGAACGAAAATCTCGTTGGCCTCGACCGGATAGATCAGCCGATCGCCAGCCGCCCGGCCAATCGTCTGTGCCGCGGCGTTCGCTGCCTTTGCATTGTCGAGCCACAGATCATTTTCGAGCATCGCGAGGATCTGCGCGGCGAACATCCGGCCCTTCGAAGCGAGGTGGCCCGCGCGCTTGCGCCGCACGGCGATCTCATCGGCCAGCTCGGTCCTGAACAGGATCAAAGCTTCGGCATTGAGCCCGCCATTCTTCACGAATCCGAACGACATGGCCTCGACACCGGCCCGCCAGCTCAGGTCCGCCGGGGAGGCACCGGTGCTGACGACGGCATTGGCAAATCGCGCGCCATCGAGGTGGAAGGCTAGGCCATGCGACTTTGCCCGCTCCCCGAGCGCTGCGGTCTCGGCGGCAGTATAGGTCAGGCCGTATTCGGTCGCGTTGGTGATCGACAGCGCCTTGGGCTGGACCTGGTGGACGTCCTTGCGAATGCGTCCGACCGCGGTGTCCACGGCATCCGGCGAAACCTTGGCGCCCGGCCCGCCGACGAGCATCAGCTTGGCGCCGTCGGCGAAGAAGCCCGGCGCTCCAGCCTCGTCGACCTCGATATGCGCGTCCTTGTGGCAGATGATCCCGCCGTAGGGTGGGCACAGCGCCGCGAGGGCGAGGCAATTCGCCGCCGTTCCCGTCAGCACCCAGAAGGCGCGGACTTCCGTCTCGAACAGATCGGAGAAGGCGCGATCGAGGTTCTGGCTGAGCGCATCGCCGTCATAGGCCGTGTCGAGATGGTTCGAGCGCGCGATCGCCTCGATCACCGCGGGATGCGCGGCCGCCGCATTGTCGGAGAAGAACCGCATTTCGGGCTTCCCCAAGCCTATTGCCGTTCGCGTGGCAAGCTTTCGGTGGTCAGCAGGGAATCGCCGCCGAGCGAGCGGTAGAGCTCGACGAGATTGGTCGCCGTCTCGAGCCGGCTCAGTACAAGCGTGCGCTGCGCCGCATAGTAAGACCGTTGCGCATCGAGGCTGCCGAGGAAGCTCTCGATGCCGTTGCGGTAACGCGCTTCGGTCAGCAGATAGGTGTCGGCCGCGGCCTCGCGCTGCGCCTGGCGGGCACGCAACTGCTCGCCGATCGTGCCGCGGCGGGCGAGCGCATCGGCGACTTCGCGGAACGCCTGCTGGATGGTGCGCTGGTACGTGGCCACCGCCGCATTCCGCTGGGCCTCGGTCAGGCGCACGTTGGCGCGGCCCGCTCCGGCCTGGAAGATGGTGTAGGTCGCATCGGTGCCCGCGCTCCAGGCGAAGGAGCCGCTGAACAGGCCCGAGAGCGCCGTGCTCGCAAGGCCGAGCAGGCCGGTCAGCGAAATCCTCGGGAAGAGCGCGGCCCGCGCCGCGCCGATCTGCGCGTTTGCTGCGCGCAGCTGGTATTCGGCCTCGACTACGTCCGGCCGACGTAGGAGCACCAGCGAGTCCAATCCCGCCGGCAACTCGGCCACGGTCGGAGCGGCCTGATCGATGGAAGCGGGGAGCAGCTTGGGATCGATTTCCGCCCCGACGAGAAGGCGCAGCAGGTTCACGTCCTGGGCAAGCGCGGTCCTTTGGTCGGCGGCGTCCGCCTTGGCGCCTTCCAGGATCTGCTCGGCCTGACGCAAATCGGTCCGCGGCGCGATCCCGCCTTCGAGCCGCGCGCGAGTCAGCCGGACGCTCTTGTCGGCGCTCGCTACCGTATCCTCCGCGATCCCCAGCAGGCTGGCGTCGGCGGCATGGTTGAGCCAGGCGGTTGCGATATCGGCGACTAGCGCGAGCCGCGTCGTGCGGGTCGCGGCCTCGGTCGCGAAATAGCGATTACGCTGGACGTCGGTCAGCGAACGCAGGCGTCCGAAAAGGTCGACCTCGAAGCTCGGAACGCTCAGCCCGGCTTGGTGGCGGGCCGACGTGTCCGACCCCGCTCCCGTTACGTCGGCGCTGACCCCGGCATCGAGTTGAGGGAGTTGCTGCGCACGCTGGATGCGGACTTGCTCGCGCGCAGCGGCGATATTGGCTGCGGCTACAGCGAGGTCGCGGTTGTTGACCAGCGCCTGCTCGATGAGCGCTTGAAGGCGCGGATCGCGAAAGATGTCGCGATAGGTGACGGCAGGAAGCGCCGCCTCGGTCTGGCGGAGATAGGCGTCGCCCTGCGGCCAGGACGGGGGGATCGCCGGGTCCGGCCGGACGTAAGTCGGTTGCATCGACATGCAGCCGGCCGCCAGCAGCCCAAGAAGGGCAGCGGACTTCCTCAAGCTTCGACGGCCCGTCGCCGGCGGATCCGCTCGCGGATGACGACCACCCCGTCGCGGACGCCCCGGCGAACGAGGACGAAGAAGAGCGGGATGTAGAAGATTGCGAGAATGGTCGCGGTGAGCATGCCGCCGATCACCGACGTTCCGATCGCGATGCGGCTGTTGGCGCCCGCCCCGGTCGAAAGGGCGAGCGGGAGGACACCGAAGATGAAGCTGAAGCTCGTCATGATGATCGGCCGGAAACGGATGCGGGCAGCTTCGAGCGCGGCATCGATGATCCGCATGCCCTTCTTCTCGCCCTGCTCGGCGAACTCGATCATCAGGATGGCGTTCTTCGCGGCCAGGCCCATGGTCGTGAGCAGTCCGATCTGCAGGTAGACGTCATTCTCCAGCCCGCGCAGCGTCACCGCGAAAATCGCGCCGACGAGACCGAGCGGAATGACCAGAAGCACGGCGACCGGGATCGACCAGCTCTCGTAAAGCGCGGCGAGGCAAAGGAAGACGACCAGCAGCGAGATCGCATAGAGCAAAGGCGCTTGGCCCGACGACAGGCGTTCCTGGTAGGACTGGCCCGACCAGGCGACGCTCGTGCCCGGCGCCTCGTTCGCCAGCCGCTCCATCTCGTCCATCGCTTCGCCCGAGCTGACGCCCGGCGCCGGCTGGCCCTGGAACTCGAATGCGGGAACCCCCTGGAAGCGCGAAAGGCTGCTCGGCGCCGTCGCCCAGCCCGCCTGCGCGAACGAGGAGAAGGGCGCCATCTCGCCGTTCTGCGAGCGAATGTACCATTGACCGAGGCTGGACGGGTCGGCGCGATAGGGAGCGTCGCCCTGGACGTAGACCCGCTTGACCCGACCCTGGTCGACGAAGTCGTTGACGTAGCGGCCGCCCCAGGCGGTCGACAAGGTGTTGTTGATGTCGCTTTGATTGAGCCCGAGCGCGGTCAGCTTCTGCTGGTTGACGTCGATCTTGTAGGTGGCGACGTCGGGCAGGTCGCTGACCCTGACGGACGTAAGCTTCGGGTTCGAGTTCGCCTGCTGAAGCAGCCGCTCGCGCGCGGCGAGGAACTGCTCGCGGCTCATTCCGCTGCGGTTCTGGAGCTGCATGGTGAAGCCGCTCGATTGGCCCAGCCCGCGGATCGCGCCGGGCACAAGCGCGAAGACCTGCGCGTCGCGGAAGCCGCGGAACGCGCCCTGCGCACGCTCTACGATCGCGTCGGCCGTATTCTCCTTGCCCTTCCGCTCGTCCCAGGGTGCGAAGTTGATGAAGCCCTGTCCGGTATTCTGGCCGACGGCGCCGCCGCCACCACCGCCGCCCGCGACGGTGAAAAGCACCGCGACGTTCTTTGCCTCATGCTCGGCGAAATAGCGCTGGATCCCGTCGCGGACCTCGAGCGTGCGGGTCTGCGTCGCGCCCGGCGGAAGCCGGAACTGGACGCTGGCGGCGCCCTGGTCCTCGGTCGGGAGGAAGCCCGTGGGAAGGCGCAGGAACATGACGATCAGTGCGGCTACGACCAGACCGTAGATTCCGAGGAACAGCCATTTGCGATCGACGACCGTGACGATCGCGCTGCGATATTTGACGACCACGGTCTCGAAGTTGGTGTTGAACCAGTTTCTTGCCGAATGGATTGCCCGGCCCACCGCCGGCGCGCGCCGGTCTAGCCAGTTCGGCCCATCCCCGTCCCCGCCGCGCTGGCGGAGCAACGTCGACGTCAGTGCGGGGCTGAGGATCAATGCGACCAGCACCGACAGCGCCATGGCGGCGATGATGGTGATCGAGAATTGCTGGTAGATCACTCCGGTCGACCCGCCGAAGAAGGCCATCGGCAGGAAGACCGCCGACAGCACCATCGCGATCGCCACCAGCGCGACCTGGATTTCCTTCATCGATTGGATGGTCGCCTCGCGCGGCGTCATCTCGGGATTTTCGTGCAGCAGCCGCTCGACGTTCTCGACCACGACGATGGCGTCGTCGACGAGCAGCCCGACCGCGAGCGTCAGGCCGAAAAGGGTCAGCGTATTGATGGTGAATCCAGTCATGTAGAAGACCGCGAAGGTCCCGAGCAGCACGACCGGAATGGCGATCGCCGGAACCAGGAGAGCGCGCCAGTTCTGGAGGAAGATGAAGATCACGAGGATGACGAGGACGATGGCCTCGATCAAAGTCTTCACCACCTCGTCGACCGAAAGCTTGATGAAGTTGGTCGTGTCGTTCGCGTAGGCCAGCTTCAATCCTTCGGGGAACTCCTCCGAAAGCTGCTCGACGCGCGCCTTGACCAGGTCCGCGGTCTCCAAGGCATCGGCTCCGGGGGCCAGCGATACGGCGATGCCCGCTCCCGGGTGGCCGTTGACGCGGACGACCGCGGAATAATTCTCCGCGCCCAGCTCGATCCGCGCGACGTCGCCCAGCCGGACGCTTGCGCCGGTCGGGTCGGTCTTGAGTACGATCTCGCGGAACTGCTCGGGGGTCTGCAGCTTCGACTGTGCCGTGACCGTCGCGTTGAGCATCTGCCCCTGCGGTGCCGGCAAGCCTCCGACTTCGCCCGCCGCGACCTCGGTATTTTGCGCCTGGATCGCGCTGACGACATCGCCGGGCATCAGCGAAAAAGCGGCGAGCCTTTGCGGGTTGAGCCAGATGCGCATGGCATGCGGCGCGCCGAACACATTGACGTCACCGACCCCGGGAACGCGCGACAGCGGGTCCTGGATGTTGGACGAAAGATAGTCCGAAACGTCCATGTTCGTCCGCTGGTCGGTCTCGTCGTAGAGGCCGACGATCAGCAGGAAGTCGGGGTTCGACTTGGTGACGCGCACGCCCTGCTGCTGGACTTGCGCCGGAAGCCGCGAGATCGCCTGCTGGACCTGGTTCTGGGTCTGGACCTGCGCGGTGTCCGGGTCCGTGCCCTTCTCGAACACCGCGGAAATATTGACCGACCCGCGCGAGCTCGACGTGGACGAGAAATAGAGCAGTCCGTCGATGCCGGTCAGCTGCTGCTCGATGATTTGCGTGACGCTGTTCTCGATCGTCTCCGCCGAAGCGCCGGGGTAGCTGGCGCGGATGTTGACCTGCGGCGGGGCGATGTCGGGATATTGCTCGACCGGCAGCGCGCTGATCGCGCCGATGCCTGCGAGCATGGTGACGATTGCCAGCACCCAAGCGAAGATCGGCCGGTCGATGAAGATCCGAGACATGGGGTCTAGCCACCCTGCCGGCGCTGGCCGCCGCCTTCTGCAGGTTTGCGCGGTTCAACCCGTTGGCGTGACGTCGCCGGAACGGGCCGGATCGGCGCTCCGCTGCGGAGATTGCCGGTGCCCTGCGTGATCACCTTGTCGCCGGCCTGGAGACCGCTCGTCACCACCCAATCCGCCCCATAGGTTCGCTCGGCGACGACCTTGCGCCGTTCCGCCTTGTTGCCCTTGCCGACAATGAACACGAAGGCGTCGCCGCCGATGTCTCGCTGGACGGCGGCCTGAGGGATGGTGAACACGCCCTGGTCGACGGCCTGGGTGAAGAGCGCCTGCACGAACATGCCCGGAAGGAGCACGTTCTGCGGGTTGGGGAAGCGGGCGCGCAGCGTCACCGTGCCCGTGCTTTCGTTGACCATCACTTCCGAGAACTGGACGGTGCCGGTGTATCCGTAGTCCGTTCCATCCTCGAGCTTCAGCCGGACCTGCGTGCTACCCGGAGCGACCCCACCGGCGGCCAGAGCGCGCCGCAACTTGGTCAGGTCCGCGCTAGACTGCTGGATATCCACGTACATCGGGTCCAGCCGCTGGATCACGGCCAGTGGCTCCGCCTGATTGGCCGTCACCAGGGCGCCGACCGTCGATAGCGAGCGGCCGATGCGCCCGCTGATCGGTGCCGGGATGCTGGTGAAGCGGAGGTTGATCCGGGCGGTCTCCAGCGCCGCGCTGTTCTGCGCGACGGCGGCGCTCGCCTGCCGGGCCTGTGCGGCGGCGTCGGTATATTCCTGCTTGGAGATCGCTTCCATTCGCGCCAGCGGCCGGTAGCGGTTCGCCCGGACCTGCGCCGCGTCCAGCGTCGCCCGGGCGCTGGCGACATTGGCCTGCGCCTGGTTGACGGCCGCGCGATAGAGGCTGGGGTCGATCTGGTAGAGCGGCTGGCCCTGGCGGACGTACGCCCCTTCGGTGAAATATCGCTGGCGAATCAGGCCGTTGACCTGGGGGCGGACCTCCGAGCTCTCGAACGCGACCGTGCGCCCGCCCAATAGGGATTGGATCGGCACCGAGGTCCGTTGAGCGACGACGAAGCCGACCTCCGCAGGCCCACCCCGGCCGCGCTCGTTCTGCGCGTCCGATTGCGTGCAGGCAGCCGGAAGGGCCAGCGCAATCGCCAAAACCAATCGAACTTTATTGCGACTCATTATCACAACCGCCGTTTAGGGACGGAGGGTGTCGCTCTCAAATGCATTCGTCGAGCGATATCGACCGTTTGTGGAAGGGTCGTGACAATGAGGAAGGAGATCGGTGGTGCTGCCGGTGAGGATTGAACTCACGACCTCAGCCTTACCAAGGATGCGCTCTACCACTGAGCTACGGCAGCACTGACCGGAGGAGCCGCGCCTATGGCCGCGCGGCGCTTTCGCTGTCAAGGTAAGAGGCGTGAGCGACAAGGAAAAGAACGAACGGCTGGCCGCGGCGCTGCGCGAGAACCTGCGCCGCCGGAAGGCACAGGCTCGGGATTCAGCCGCTCAGCCGAAGAAGGACCCGATCCAGCCGGCCAAGGAATAGCCGGCGTCCAGCGCGCGGTTCACTGCCACGCGTGGCCCCAGCATCCAGGTTGCGGTGATCGCGCCGCCGAGCGCCATCCAGCCTAGCGGCTTAGCGGCGCGCACTGCCTTTCGAGCCATGCCTTGTCTTCCCCCTCCAGCCGCGGGCCGATCTTCTCCAGCACCTCGGCATGATAATCGTTGAGCCACTTGAGCTCCGCGTCGTCCAGCATCGACACGTCGACCAGCCGCCGCTCGATCGGCGCAAAGGTCAGGGTTTCGAAGCCTAGCGTTTCCTTTTCGCCGCCCTCGACTGGCTTGTCGACGACCAGCACGAGATTTTCGATGCGGATCCCGTACTCGCCGGTCTTGTAGTAGCCGGGCTCGTTCGAAAGGATCATGCCTGCCTGCAGTGGCTCGTCGCCGCCCGCCTGGGCACTTCCCGCCGGCGAAATGCGCTGCGGCCCTTCGTGGACGGACAGGAAGCTGCCGACGCCGTGGCCGGTGCCGTGCGCATAGTCGAGACCCGCTTCCCACAAAGGCCGCCGGGCAAAGCTGTCGAGTTGCGTCCCGCGTGTGCCCTTCGGGAAGATTGCCGTGGCCACTGCGATGTGGCCCTTCAGCACCCGCGTGAAGCGGTCGCGCATCTCCTGCGTCGGCTCGCCGATGACGACGGTGCGGGTGATGTCCGTCGTACCGTCGAGATATTGCCCGCCGGAGTCGATCAGATAGATGGAGTTCATCTCCAGCTTGCGGTTGGTCTTCTCGCTCGACCGGTAGTGGACGATCGCCCCGTTCGGGCCGGCGCCCGAAATGCTGTCGAACGACAGGTCCCGAAGCTCCGGGTCCTCGCGGCGAAGCGCTTCGAGATGGTCGGAGGCCCTCAGTTCATCGACATTGCCCTTCGGCGCCTCTTCCTCGACCCAGCGCAGGAAGCGGGCGATCGCCGCACCGTCGCGATACTGGGCCGATTTCTGACCGGCGATTTCGACCGCGTTCTTGATCGCCTTGGGAAGGATGGCGGGGTCGCGCACGGGGATGATCTTCGCGCCGGCCTTGTCGAGCGCTTCGAAGATCGCCGCGACGGCCCGCTCCGGATCGACTGCAACGGTCTGGCCCTTCAACTCGCCAAGTGCAGCTTCGAAGGCATTGCGGTCGTGCAGCCGGACGCCATTGCCCAGATGCTGCCGCACCTCGGCGCTGATCTTCTCCGGATTGATGAACAGGTCGGCGGTGCCGTCCGAACGAACCAGCGCGAACGCGAGCGCAACGGGCGTCCGCGAAACGTCCTGCCCGCGAACGTTGAACGCCCAAGCGATCGAGTCCAGCGCAGACAGGACGGCCGCATCGGCACCCTGCGCGGTCAGCCAGTCAGCGATTTCTTGCCGTTTGTCTGCCGAGGAGCGGCCAGTGTACTTCTCCGGCTGAACGGCGAGATGCGCCTTCGACGCCTCCGGCCGGTCCGCCCAGACCTTGTCGATCGGGTTCTGCTCGACCGCGACCAGCTCGGCTCCGCGGCTCGCAAGGGATTCGCTCGCCTTCTTCACCCAGTCGCGGCTGTGCAGCCACGGGTCGTAGCCGATCCGCCCGCCCTTCGGCGCATGCTCCTTCAGCCAGTCGGCGACCGAGGTCTCGGGGACCGACTGGTACGACCAATGGTTGGCGTCCACCTGGCTGCGGACCTGCAAGGTGTAGCGCCCGTCGACGAAGATCGCCGCTTCCTGAGGCAGCACGACCGCCGATCCAGCCGATCCCTCGAACCCGGTGAGCCAGGCCAGCCGCTGGGCGTAGCTCCCGACATATTCGCTCATATGCTCGTCGGTGAGCGGGACGACGAAGCCGTCGAGCTGGTCGGCCTTCAACTGCTCACGAAGCGCCCTTAGGCGGTCTGCATAGCTGGACATGCGTGCTACCTAAGCATGCGCGATAGCCTCAACAAGCTTCACTGCAAGCGAAGTGCCCGCTTCTGATCCTCCGTCAGATAGTAACTGCCGTAGGCGGCAAAATAGCCTGGGACCGGCTTGCCGCCTTTGTTCATGAACGGCCCGACATCGAACAGGTGCGTCATGCTCCAGAGCGGGCGGCCCGTCGCCAGATCGAACTCGACGTCCCGCGATCTGTTCTTCGACGAGATCATCGCACGCTTTCCGTCAGGGCTCGGTACGACCGTGCCGCCATCGCTACTGAAGAAGGGCAGCACCGGACCGCTCAATTTCGTCGGGAATAAGGTCTGCACGCTGCCGTCTACGAGGTTGAGACGCACAACCCGCGATCCGCCGAGCGCCGTCGATCCACCCTGGTTGTCGAAGGCAAGGACGGTGCCATCGGGCAGGAACTTCGCGCTGTGCTGTGCAGCAGTCCGCCCGACGATCGCGCGTTTGATCGTCGCGGTGACCGGGTCGAACAGGACGATCGCGCTCGGTTCGCGCAGCGATACCAGCAAGTCGCCGGCCGCCGCGCCGGGGATTCGGCTGGCAACCTCGGGCGTAACGATGTCCACCGAATTGAGATGAAGCGGATCGCAGTCGTCCCGGACACTGTAGATCAGGCCCGGATAGCCGTTCCTGATCAGCATCTCGCTCACCATCACTGTTCGCTCGACCGTGCCGTCGGGACGGTAGACCCGCACGCCTTCGTCATAGACGATGTAAGGGCACCGGATCTCCACGGCATTGCCGGCGACGTGCTTATATTGCCGACGGATCTGCATAGGCGCGTAGATGCGCTCATCGGGCCCGATCCGGATCCAGTGATGTGCGCCATCGAAATGTTTCCAAAGGACCTTCCCAGCCGGATCGATCCGGGCAATTCCCACGGCGTAGGGAAAGACGTTCCGGCCGTGGAAGGTTGCGACCAGGCTGCCGTCGCGAAGGATTCCGAGGCCGATCGGATAGAAGTTGGTGGGCTTCGTATCGCCATCGAAGCCTTCGATTTTGTCGAACAGAGCATCGAGCGGCAGCGGCCAGCTGCGCAACACCTTGCCCGAGCGATCGATGATCGAGGCTAGACAGCCATATTTCGGGCAATGGGCGGCGTCCCGGTTCGGCCCGCCCGTGACCAGGAGCAGCTCGTCCCCAGCCGCGGGATCGAGTTTCTTGACAATTGGGCCGGGCGTGGCCTCGGAATCGATCTCATTGACGCCGGTGGGCAGATCCTCTTCGATCAAATTGACCGCCTTCAAGGCCGATATCGCCTGCCGCATCTGGGTCTTCGGCGGAAGATCCAGCTCGTTCGACGCGAAGCCGTAAAGGAATGCCATGAGGCACAGCGACGCGACGAAAGCTATTGCAGACCAATCGGTCGGGCGCTTGCTCGCCTTCGTACCACCCCCCACCATAGACTCTCCAGCGACAGTCCTGCTCCCCCCACGGGTGCAGGCTCACAGGCTCTGGCCATCCCATTCTGTCGGAAAGTCGACTTTACTGAATAGTTTACTTTCGATAAATGCTGTTTTCGGGCAACTTCGATATCGTTCGTCTCCTATTGGGGGAGAAAAAATGCGCTTTCTCGCATTCGCCGTGCTGCTTTTGGCGTCTGCCGCGCCCGCACAAGCCTATATGGGACCGGGCGCCGGCCTTGCCTTCATTGGTTCTCTGTTAGCGCTGATAGCGGCGATCGCTGTCGGGGCCGCGGGGCTGGTTTGGTACCCCCTGAAGCGCCTCATCCATGCACGGCGCGGAGGTGAAGAGGACCACGATCCGTCGTGATCGGAAGTTATGCCGGGGCGGCCCTGATCGTCATCGGCTTTTCCTGGCTCCTGGTACGACTGCAATTGGTTGAGCGATCCGGCCGGATCAACGGCGTCGTTCGTCAAAGCGCCGCGACCGCGGCCGATCGCTCGCTGAGCGATGACGAGAAGGGTCGGGCGATGCGCCGTCATAGCCTTGCGCTATTCGGGCTCTTCGGAGACCTGACATTCCGCCTGGCGCTGGCGATCGGCCTGCCCATCCTTCTGGTCTGGCTGCTCGCCTTCACGCGGCTGTGGAACTTCGAGGGCGCGCTCGAAGCCACCGTGTCCTGGCCGTTCCTGATCGCCGGGTTGCTGCTCTTCCTTCTGATTTTCCTGGGGTCCGGGCGCCGCCGTGAAGGCTGACTACGGTCCAGTCGACCGCTTGCTCCACCGGGTTGCGCTCGGCTCCCCGCGGATCGCGGAGGTTTTCCACGAGGTCGAAAGGAACCGCTACCTCAAGGACTCGCCGGAGGATCAGGGCGGCCACGTGTTCGTGACCGGACTCGCGCGGGCCGGGACCACGATCCTGCTGCGCGAGCTATACGCGACCGGCCAGTTCGGGTCGCTGCTTTACGCCGACATGCCGTTCGTTCTCGCGCCCAACTTCTGGGCAAATGTTTCGCGCGGTGCGCGCAAGCCCTTCGCCCCGATCGAACGCGCGCACGGCGACAGCATTGCCATTAACCTCGACAGCCCGGAGGCGTTCGACGAGGTGTTCTGGCGGGTCTTTCACGGCAAGAGCTACATCCTGCCGGACGGCCTGTTGCCGCATCGCCCCGGGA
>DASUVP010000025.1:0-5932 GCA_036378895.1 Sphingomicrobium sp. | reverse complement strand
GAGAAGCAGGCGTATGATTGGGAGGGTTTTGTTTTCATTGTCGGCGCTCGCGTTGGTTGCGGCGAAGCCCGCGACCGAGGCGCCGGCCATGCTCAGCGTCATCGCGCCCCAGGAAGTCGCCAACGATCCGTCGAACAAGCTCACGTTCGAGCTCAGCAATGGCGGGAAAATCGTCGTCATGCTTCGCCCGGATGCGGCTCCCGCCCATGTCGAGCGGGTGAAGACGCTCGTCAGGCAGGGCTTCTACAACGGCCTGATCTTCCATCGCGTCGTTCCCGGCTTCATGGCCCAGGGCGGCGATCCGACCGGGACGGGTGAAGGCGGATCGAAGCTCCCTGACCTGAAGGCGGAGTTCAACACGCTTCCGTTCCTTCGCGGAACCATGGGAGCGGCCCGGGCGCAGGCGGAGGACTCGGGCAACAGCCAATTCTTCATCATGCTCGCGCCCAACGCGACGCTGAACAACAAGTACACCGCCTACGGGCGCGTGATCGAGGGCATGGCGGTGGTCGATACGATCGCGCCGGGCGAGCCGCCGGAGCAGCCGACCAAGATCGTTCGCGCAAGCCTGGGGGGCTAAAGCGCGCGGATGCGCGTCGACCTCTTCGACTTCGACCTCCCAGCCGAGCTTATTGCGCTGAGGCCCGCGAAGCCGCGGGACTCGGCACGTCTCCTGCTCCTCGAGGGCGAGGAGATTTCCGACAGGGCCGTGCTCGACCTGCCGAAGCTGCTTCGGCCGGGCGACACTTTGGTCTTCAACGACACGCGGGTCATCCCCGCGCAGCTCGAGGGACGGCGCGGCGAGGCCCGCATCGGCGCAACCCTCCACAAGCGCGAGGGGCCGCGTGACTGGTGGGCCTTCGTGCGCAACGCCAAGCGGCTCCGCGACGGGGACTTGGTCGAGTTCGGCGGCGGGGCGACCGCATCGGTGGCGGAACGCGACGAGGAGGGCGCGATCCTGCTCCACTTCGAAGGGGAGGAGCCGGTCGAGCTGCTGCTCGAACGCGCCGGGCGCATGCCCTTGCCCCCTTACATCGCGTCGCGGCGGCCCGCGGACCAGTCCGACCGCGACGATTACCAGACGATGTTTGCCCGCGAGGACGGAGCGGTGGCCGCGCCGACGGCTGCGCTGCACTTCACGCCCAGGCTGATCGAGACGCTGGAGAAGCATGGCGTCAGTCGCGAGACGCTGACCCTGCATGTCGGCGCAGGCACGTTCCTGCCGGTGAAGGCCGAGGACACATCCGGGCACAAGATGCATTCCGAATGGGGACGCATCGATGCCGAGACCGCCCAGCGGCTAAACCGGGTCCGCGCATCCGGGGGGCGGCTGATCGCGGTCGGAACAACGTCGCTCCGGCTGATCGAGAGCGCCGCCGATGAAAGCGGCGTCATCCGGCCGTTCGAGGGCGACACTGCGATCTTCATCACGCCCGGCTACCGCTTCAAGGCTATCGATGGGCTCGTGACCAACTTCCATTTGCCGCGCTCGACCCTGTTCATGCTGGTCAGCGCCCTCATGGGGCTCGAAGTCATGAAGCGCGTCTACGCCCATGCGGTCGGACAGAAGTACCGCTTTTATTCATACGGTGACGCGAGCCTGCTGCTTCCCGCCAAGCGCTAGTGTCCGCTTTCCACCCAGAGCAGACATTGCGCTCAAGCGGCGAAGTAACTCCAGAGGAGCCGTACCGTCAGGCCGAGCGAGATGACTACCAGAAGCGGCCGGATCAGCCGCGCACCGAAGCGGATCGCGCTGTGTGAGCCGAGCCAGCCGCCGAGCATCGCGCCACCGGCCATGCACAATCCAAGCAGCCACAGCATCTGGCCCCCGAGCGCGAAGAAGATGACACTGGCGACGTTGCTGGTGAAGTTGAGCAGCTTGGTCACGGCGGTCGCGCGGGTAAGTCCATAACCGCGCAAAGCGACGAGGCTCGTGGTGAAGAACGACCCCGTGCCCGGTCCGAAGAAGCCATCGTAGACTCCGACGAGCCCGCCGATCGGCGCATAGCCGCGCTCGCTGAGCCGTTGGTGCGCGTCCTCATCGGTCATCCGCGGGCTGACGAGCACATAGATCGCGACCGATATCAGGAGCAGCGGGACGATCAGCGCAAGCACGCTCGCCTCGACTGCCTGGACGATCAGGACTCCCGCGCTCGCCCCGATGAACGCGAAGGCGATCGACAACTTGTGGTCGCGCCAGTTTACCAGCCCGGCACGCGCATAGTTCCTGGTCGCGACGGCCGTTCCGAACACCGACTGCAGCTTGTTGGTCGCGAGCGCCTGGATCGGCGACGCGCCCGCGAAGAGCAGCGCGGGAAGCATAATCAGCCCGCCACCGCCCGCGACCGCATCGATGAAGCCGGTGAGGACCGCGGTCACGGTCATGAGCGGATAGAACCAGGGCTCAATCATCTTCGGGCTCCTAGCCGCGCGGTTACCTGCCCGCTAGGACCGCGCCGGAATGTCCCCTTTTTCCTTCACCATCTCCGCCATCGACGGCGCCGCGCGCACCGGCACGATCGCCATGCAGCGCGGCGGGATCCGCACGCCTGCGTTCATGCCCGTCGGAACCGCGGCGACGGTCAAGGCGATGAAGCCGGGCGACGTGCGGGCTTCGGGCGCTGACATCATTCTCGGTAACACCTACCACCTGATGCTTCGGCCCGGAGCCGAGCGCGTGAGGAAGCTCGGCGGGCTCCACCGGTTCATGGGTTGGGAGCGGCCGATCCTGACCGACAGCGGCGGCTACCAGGTGATGAGCCTCAGCGAGTTGACCAAGGTCAGCGAGGAAGGCGTGTCGTTCGCGAGCCATCTCGACGGGACGCGGCATATGCTGTCGCCGGAGCGGTCGGTCGAAGTGCAGCGTCTGCTGGGGTCGGACATCGTCATGGCCTTCGACCAGCTTGTCCCGGCAAGCGCGACGCGCGAGGAAGCCGCCGCCGCCATGGAGCGCTCGATGCGCTGGGCGAAGCGCTCGCGCGAGGAGTTCGACCGCTGCGTTGAGCATTCGCAGCGCGCCGCCTTATTCGGCATTCAACAGGGCGGGCTCGATGAAGGGCTGCGCCAGGCCTCGGCGGACGCGCTGATCGACGTCGGTTTCGACGGCTATGCGGTGGGCGGCCTGGCGGTAGGTGAGGGGCATGAGGCCATGTGCGCCTGCCTCGATTATGCGCCGGCCCAGCTGCCGGCGGACAAGCCGCGGTACCTGATGGGCGTGGGCAAGCCGGACGACATCGTCGAGGCTGTCAGGCGCGGAATCGACATGTTCGACTGCGTCCTTCCGACCCGTTCCGGCCGCACCGGCCAGGCTTTCACGGCCGACGGCCCCATCAACATCCGCAACGCGCGCTTCGGGGAGGATCAGGAGCCGCTGGAGCCCGGATGCCCGTGCCCGACCTGCACGAAATTCGAACGGGCCTATGTCCACCACCTCGTGCGGTCCGGCGAGATCCTCGGTGCAATGCTGATGACCGAGCACAATCTGTGGTTCTACCAACGGCTGATGCAGGGCCTCCGCCGCGCAATCGAGGAGGCCCGTCTAACGACGTTCGCCAGCGAATTCCTGGAGCGATACCGGCGCAGGAATTGACCCCTTTTTAACCACGTTCGCGATAGCTCGCGGTGGTGCACGTCAACGACCTAAGAGCGAGCGCCGAGCGTCTGGCACCCCTGTGGGTTGCGCTCATCGCGATTGCCGCCGTCCTCATTGCACCGATCGGCTATGTCGGCGGTGGGGCGGACGATACCCATTACCTCGACGCGGCGCGTTGCTGGTCGGCGGCCGGCCTCCCGTGCCTGCCCGACAATCACTGGGCGAGCCGCTGGCCGGCAGTCGCTCCGATCGCGGTTGCGACAGGTCTGTTGGGTGAATCGCGCCTGACCGTCGGTGTTGGGCCACTTGCCGCCTGGATCGCCTGCATTGCGCTCGTGGTAGCCCTGGGATCGGCGTGGTTCGACCGTGCGACCGGCTTTCTGGCGGCGGCGCTGGTCGCCGCGACCCCGGTCGTCAGCCAGGTGGCGCTGCAGCCAGGCGCCGACACGACCGAGCTCGCACTTCAGCTTGCGGCACTGCTGTTCGCGACGTTGGGCTACAACCGGCAATCGCCGATTCTCGCAGTCCTTGCCGGGGTCATGGCGGCCATTGCTGTCCAGGCGCGCGACACCAGCATCTTGTTCTGCGGAGCCTCCTGCCTCGCCTGGTTCCTGCTCCAGCGAGGGCGCCGAAACGTCCTTCTCTGGGCTTTCGCCGGCTTTGCGGCCGTCGTCGTTCTCGACCTGCTTTCCTACGCGATCGCGACGGGCGATCCCTTCTTCCGCTACCGCCTTGCGCTCGGCCACGTGAATATCCCTTCGGCGGAGCTTGCCTCCAGCGTCGACACCAGCCGGAGCCCCTTGTTCAATTCCGATTACATCGCCGGATGGAAAAGGGAGGCCGGGATCCAGGCCTGGTGGCCAATCGACCCCTGGCTCAACCTGCTCTGGTCGCCGCGGATTGGCCCGATCCTCGTGGGCACCTTGCTTGTCCTGCCGATTGGGTGGGCCAGGCTCCCACGGCATTGGAAGCGCCTTGTCTCGATTTTCGTCGGATTCGCTCTGCTCGTCTCCGCGGGACTGATCTACGCGCTGGCGGTCGACCCCAAGCCGCGGATGTTCTTCGCATTGGTGGCGGCATGCTCACTGGCTCTCGCCGCAGTCACGATCGCGGCTGTGCGAAATGGGCGCGGAGCAGTGCCGGGGACCATCGCGGCGCTTGTTGTCGGCGCTGGCCTGTTCATCCTGTCTATGTTCACCAACACGCACGAGCTGGAAGCGCACGCTCGTCTGTGGATCAGGGCGAACCCGGACGCGATCGAGATCGACGCGAGCACTACGTCGACATTGACCCTGGTTTCAGAAGCACGATCGCTTCCCCTGGCGGGTTCCGGTCGTCCGTTGCGCATTCATGGGACGAACGCGACTTGCGGCGTTTTCCGCCAACCGGTCATTGCGAGAGTCGGTGACAAGGGCGCGGAGCTATGCCTCCTGCGGAATGCCCCGCTCAGCCCGCCCCAACTGACAGAAAAGAGGGCAGAGGTCCGTTCCAATCGGGCTTGAGGTCTTCGACGACCAGCGTCGGTTCGCGCCGATCCGGCTGTTCGCGTTCCTCGCGAGACCGTGAGGAGCGTTTCGGACGATCCTCCTTCTTCTCGCTGCGCTTGGGCTCGGGCTGTGGAGCTTCAGCGCTCGCGGTTTCGGACCGGGAAATCTTCAATCCGGTCAACTTTTCGATCGCTGCAACAGCATCGTTATCTTCGCGCGTAGCGAGCGTAATGGCCGTCCCGGTTGCCCCCGCGCGGCCGGTACGCCCGATCCGGTGGATGTAATCGTCGGGCTGCCACGGGACGTCGAAGTTGAACACGTGACTGACGCCTTTCACATCAAGTCCGCGGGCAGCGACGTCGGAGGCGACCAAAATGTTGATCTCGTCGCGCTTGAAGCGCTCGAACTCGGCGATACGATCGGACTGGTCCATGTCGCCGTGGATCTGGCCGGCGGCGAAGCCCGATCGACGGAGGCTCGTGGTCAGCTCGCGCACCGTCGTCTTTCGGTTGCAGAAGATGATTGCGTTCTTGACACCTTCGGCCTTCAGCAGATCGCGGAGGGCCTCGCGCTTCCGTGCCGCGTCGACCTTGACCAGCTTCTGCTCGATGTTCGTATTGGCGGTCGCCGGCCGGGCGACCTCGATCCGCTTCGGCTCGTTGAGGAACTTCTGCGCGAGCTTCTGGATCGGCGGCGGCATCGTCGCCGAAAACAGCAGGGTCTGGCGGTTCTTCGGCAGCTTCGAGCAGATTTCCTCGATGTCGGGGATGAAGCCCATGTCGAGCATCCGGTCGGCTTCGTCGATGACCAGCAGCTCGCAGCCGTTGAGCAGGATCTTGCCGCGCTGGAACAG
>DASUVP010000024.1:0-2011 GCA_036378895.1 Sphingomicrobium sp. | reverse complement strand
GACGCCACGCGGGACGATTATGCAGCGGCGATCTTCGCAGCGATGGACGCGCTCGGGATCGGCCGCGCCCATGTCTGCGGCCTGTCGCTGGGCGGGGTGGTCGCGATCGCGATGCACGCCCAATCCTTCCATCGCTGCGCCTCGCTGATCATTGCCGACAGCTTCGCCGTGCATCCGCAGGGCCAGGCGATCCACGACCGTTCTATCGCCGCGAGCCACGACATGCGCGGCCTCGCCGAAGCTCGGGTCGGAGCGCTGCTGGTCTCGGACGAGCGGCGCGCGGAGGTCATCGAGACGATGGCCGCGATCGATCCCGACGCCTACCGCATCGGTGCCAAAGCCGTCTGGCTCGCCGACCAGCGCGAGCGTGCCGCCGCGATCCGCGTTCCCACGCTGATCCTCGTCGGCGATGCTGACGCGATCACGCCGCCAGCCCTATCTGACGAGCTGAACGCAATGATCCCGGGCTCACGACTGGAAGTCATCCACGACGCCTCGCACCTCGCCAATCTCGACAAGCCCGCCGAATTCAACCGCGCCGTCGACGACTTCCTTTCCGCCGTCGAGCGAGAGGTTTAGGAGGCTCCCGACACAGCGGGAGACAAGAGCTTGGAAGCCTATATCGTCGACGCAGTCCGGACCGCCGGAGGCAAGCGCGAGGGCGCGCTGAAGGACTGGCATCCCGCCGACCTGGGCGCAGCAGTCCTCAACGCCTTGATTGAGCGAACCGGGATCGACGGAGCCGCCGTCGACGACGTGATCGCCGGCTGCGTCGGCCAGATCGGCGAGCAGAGCTTTCACATCGGCCGCAACATGGTGATGGCCTCGAAGCTTCCCGACAGCGTTCCCGCCGTTTCGATCGATCGCCAGTGCGGAAGCTCGCAGCAGTCGGTCCATTTCGCCGCTCAGGCGGTGATGAGCGGCACGCAGGACATGGTCATCGCGGCCGGCGTCGAAAGCATGACCCGCGTCCCGATGGGCACGCCGGTGATCCTGCCGATGCAGGCTGGCATCGGCATCGGACCCTGGCCGCAGTCGATCAAGGACCGCTACGGCGTCAACGATTTCACCCAGTTCCGCGGCGCGGAGATGATGGCCAAGAAGTACGGCTTCGGCCGCGAGCAGCTCGACGCCTTCGCGCTCGAAAGCCACCGCAAGGCGGCCGCCGCGACGCAGGCCGGAGCCTTCGAAGCCGAGATCGTGTCGCTGCCGGTCAACGGAGACATGCATCGCACCGACGAAGGCATCCGCTACGACGCTTCGCTCGAAGGCCTCGCGTCCCTGAAGACACTAGTTCCCGACGGCGTGATTACCGCCGGTAATGCCTCGCAGATTTGCGACGGCGCATCAGGCGTGCTCATCGCCAACGAGCGCGCTCTGAAGGCGCACAACCTCACGCCCCTAGCCCGAATCGATCATCTGACGGTCACGGCAGGCGATCCCGTCATCATGCTCGACGAGCCGATCCGCGCTACGCGCGTCGCACTCGAGCGCTCGGGCCGGAGCATGGCCGATCTCGACCTGTACGAGGTCAACGAGGCCTTCGCTCCGGTACCACTCGCCTGGCTGCAGCAGCTGGAAGCGGACCCGTCGCGGCTCAACGTGCACGGCGGCGCGATCGCCCTCGGCCACCCGCTCGGAGCGTCCGGAGCGAAGCTGATGGCGACGCTGGTGCACGCGCTCCGCCGCCAGGGAAAGCGCTTCGGGCTACAGACGATGTGCGAGGGCGGCGGCATCGCCAATGTGACGATCGTCGAAGCCTTGAGCTGATGCCGACGGTCTGGGCCACCACGCGCGGAGGCGAAACCCGCCAGATCGAGGCGAGGTCCGGCGTCTCCCTCAAAGAGAATCTGAAACGGGGCGGCATGGATGAGATCCTCGGGATTTGCGGAGGCTGCGCGAGCTGCGGCACCTGCCACGTCTACGTCGCCGAAGACTGGGTGGGCTGCCTGCCTCCGATCGAGCCAGACGAGGAGACCGTGTTCACGAAGGCCGTCCAGGTCTTCGGGTC
>DASUVP010000023.1:0-4349 GCA_036378895.1 Sphingomicrobium sp. | reverse complement strand
CGGTCGCCGAGCGCCCGGAACGGCGGCATCATCCGCTCAAGCGGCTCTTCGCAATCCTTGAGCTTCTTCGCCTGGGTCAGGAAGCGGTTGGCCTTGACCGCATAGCAGAAGCCGGCCGGCGCCTGGTCCCGCCACTTCCCGAACGTCTCCGCGCTCGGCAGCCGGTAGAAGCTGTTGTTGATCTCGACCGTGTCGAAATGCTCGGCATAGAATTCAAACCAGCGGGCGACCGGGAGGCCCTTTGGATAGAAGCGCTCCCGCCAGTGCTTAAAGTTCCAGCCCGAGCATCCGATGCGGATGTCCCGGGCTCCGTCTTTGGAAACTCTTCTATCCTGCATCGTTGCAACCTCCGAACCCTATTTCCTTCGGAGAGTTGCGTGCGTCATCATCCCTTGTTCACCACCGCAGCCGCAGCTGCGCTCGCCACAGGGGCGGCCATCGCCCAGTCTTCCGCTCCTGACCAGGCCAAGCCCGCGACAGCCGGTTGGGCCGCGCCCGGCACGCCGGGCTCGCCAATCAAGGGGGACCTGTTCCATGCCCAGGTCCTGCTGGATCTCGCCGGCTTTTCACCCGGAGCGATCGATGGTCGAGCGGGAAGCTCGCAAACCGAAGCAATCCGAGGTTTTCAGGAAGCCAATGGCCTGAAGGTCACCGGAAAGCTCGATGCGGCGACCAAGCAGGCGCTGCTCCGCAATAATCGCCCGTCGACGGTCACAGTCAAACTCACAAAAGACGATGTCGGCGGGCCGTTCACCTTTCCGATCCCCAAAAAACCAGAGGAGCAGGCGAAGCTCGATTTCCTCGGCTATCGCAACATGCTCGAGAAGGTGGCGGAGCGCTATCACACGACGCCGCAGACGATCGTCGCGCTGAATGGACCCGATAAACTCATCGGCGTCGGACAGGCCCTTCGGCTTCCGAACGTCGTCCCCACGTCGCGGGATTATAAGGGGGCCAATGAGAAGCAGGCTCCATTGCTCGCGGCGCTAAATGTTGAAGCGAACCAGCCGCAAGGTGATTATCTCGTCGTCGACAAGAGCGAGGGCACGCTCAAAGTCTATGAGGGCGAGTTCCCGTCCGGTTCCGCAAAGGCCTCGGGCAAGCTCATTGCACAATTTCCGGTGACAACGGGATCGGAAAAGGACCCGCTTCCGCTCGGCAACTGGAAGGTCACGACCTATTCCTTCCTTCCGCCGTTCCACTACCAACCCGACCTGTTCTGGGATGTTTCCGATGACAAGGAAGAGCAGAAACTGCCGCCGGGCCCCAACGGGCTGGTCGGAGTGGCCTGGCTCGACCTGACCAAGGACCATTACGGCATCCACGGCACTCCGGAACCGCAGCTCATCGGCAAGACGGAAAGCCATGGTTGCCTGCGCATGACGAACTGGGACGTGATGCGCCTGTCGAGGATCATGAAGCCCGGCTTCCAGGCCAAGTTCGTGGCATAGGAGGATCGATGGGGAAGGCGTTTGCTGTCACATCGACCGCGGTGGTCACCGGAACCCTGACCAGCGCCTTCTGGATATTCGCTTACAATACCGGCGTGTTGACCACCGCCGAAGCGCGCAAGGTGAAAGGTGCCGGCGACGTCGCCGTCGTCGATCCTCCGTCCGGCCCACCCGTTGCCATCGCTGAAGGCGTCGAGGTCGGACCGGCCGGCCTCGCGATTCCGGTGGCAGGCGTGAAGGCCAAGCAACTCACGGACACCTTCACCCAGGCGAGGGCCGGCGGAACCCGAATCCATGATGCGATAGACATTTTGGCGGACGAGGGTACGCCCGTGATCGCCGCCACCGACGGTCGGGTCGAGAAACTGTTCTTCTCGGAAGGTGGCGGGGGGGTCACGGTTTACGTTCGCTCGCCGGACCAGCGCTGGACCTATTATTACGCGCATCTCCAGGGCTATGCACCCGGGCTCGCCGAGGGGCAGCAAGTCAAACGCGGCCAGGTCATCGGCCGCGTCGGCTCCACAGGCAATGCCGCAGCATCGGGTCCGCACCTGCATTTCGCCATCAACCAGATGCGCGGCGGCGAGAAATGGTACCAGGGCACGCCGATCAATCCCTACCCCCTGCTTGCCGGGAAAAGGACCAGCGGCTAGAGCGCCGTCCAATCCGCGGGTCAGCCCGTGGCGGCTCTTTCATCAGTCTTACAAGCAGGTAGGCGATCATGAAGATCAGCGGCGTGGACATCCGTCCCGGCAACATCATCGAATATGAAGGCGGCATCTGGCGCGCCGTGAAGATCCAGCACACCCAGCCGGGCAAGGGCGGCGCCTACATGCAGGTCGAGATGAAGAACCTGATCGACGGCCGCAAGACCAACGTCCGCTTCCGCAGCGCCGAGACCGTCGAGCGCGTTCGCCTCGACACGAAGGACTTCCAGTTCCTCTACCATGACGGTGACATGCTCGTGTTCATGGACAAGGACACGTACGACCAGGTGTCGCTTCCCGAGGACCTGCTCGGCGATGCCGGCGACTTCCTTCAGGACGGAATGGACGTGATCATGGAACTCTACAACGAGCGGCCAATCAGCGTTCAGCTGCCCGACACGATCGAAGCCGAGATCGTCGAGGCCGACGCCGTGGTGAAGGGCCAGACGGCTTCTTCCAGCTACAAGCCGGCCGTGCTCGACAATGGCGTTCGCGTCATGGTGCCGCCGCACATCACGAGCGGAACCCGCATCGTCGTCGACGTTTACAATCGCGAATATGTCCGCCGCGCCGACTAAGTAGACCAGACTTGGTAGCCCACTCCGGCCTCATCACCGTCATGGAGCGCGCCGTCCGCAAGGCGGCGCCGCGCCTTCGCCGCGACTTCGGGGAGGTCGAGCAGCTCCAGGTGAGCCGCAAGGGCCCGGCCGACTTCGTGTCCATGGCCGACAAGCGCGCGGAGCAGACGATCGTCGAGGAACTCCGCAACGCGCGCCCCGACTGGGGCATGCTGCTGGAGGAGGGCGGCGAGGTGGAGGGCAATCCGTCCAAGCCGCGCTGGCTGGTCGATCCGCTCGATGGCACCACGAACTTCCTCCACGGGATCCCGCACTTCTCCATCTCGATCGCGGTCGAGGAGAAAAGGCCGGACGGTCGGCCCGAGATCACTCACGGCCTCGTCTACCAGCCGCTGACCGACGAGAGCTTCTGGGCGGAGAAGGGGCGGGGAGCCTGGCTCCAGGACCGCCGCCTTCGCGTGTCCGCGCGCCGCGACCTGGTTGAGACCGTCATCGGCACCGGAATCCCGCATTGCGGTCGCGGAATGCCTGCCGAATGGGCCAAGATCTACTCCGCAGTTGCGCCCGAGGTTGCGGGCATCCGCAGGCTGGGATCGGCCGCGCTCGACCTGGCTTGGGTCGCGGCTGGCCGGTTTGACGGGTTTTGGGAAGACGATCTCGATCCATGGGATTCCGCCGCCGGCGTGCTGCTGGTTCGCGAGGCCGGCGGGTTCGTCAGCGATTATCGCGGTTCCGACCGCATCTTCGAGCGGCGCGAATATATCGCCGCGTCGGGCTCCATCCACAGCAAGCTGCAGAAGCTGATCGCCGGTGCGCTACGCTAGTGAAAATGCCCGTTTTCACGAGTGCGGGCGGGTTGCCCCTCGGGGTTCGCTGGCCTAAAGCGCCGCCAAGTTTCGAGCCCCGGAGTTTCCCTTGTCCAGCGTAGCGGCCGGATATCTGCCGATTTTGCTCTTCCTCGGCGTCGCGCTAGCGCTGTCGGGCGCCTTCGTCGTGCTTCCGATGATCGTGTCGCGCTTCACCGGCGCGCATGCCCCCTATCCGCAGAAACTGGCGGAATATGAGTGCGGCTTCCCCGCATTCGAGGACGCCCGTGCCCAGTTCGACGTCCGTTTCTACCTGGTCGCGATCCTGTTCATCGTATTCGACCTCGAAGCGGCCTTCCTTTTCCCGTGGGCGGTCACGCTCGGCTATACCAAGCTCGCCGGCTGGGTCGCGATGATGATCTTCCTCGCCGAGCTCGGTCTCGGCCTCGCCTACGCCTGGAAGAAGGGAGCGCTCGAATGGGAGTGATGCTCCGTCCGGACGAGAACCCGGAGCCCACAGAGGAAGAGATCGCCCGGGCGATGGGCCTGGAGCCCGGCTCGTTCGACCGTAAGCTCTTCGAGGAGATGCGCGAGGAGCTCGACAAGAAGGGGTTCTTGGTCGCCAAGAGCGAGGACCTGTTCAACTGGGCACGCACCGGCTCCCTATGGTGGATGACCTTCGGCCTCGCCTGCTGTGCGGTCGAGATGATCCATGTGAACATGCCGCGCTATGACCTTGAAAGGTTTGGCGCCGCGCCGCGCGCAAGCCCGCGGCAGTCGGACGTGATGATCGTTGCCGGAACGCTG
>DASUVP010000022.1:0-5377 GCA_036378895.1 Sphingomicrobium sp. | reverse complement strand
ACCGCGAGCTGGCGGGCTCGTTCGCCTGCCGCTGCCGAGCCGCGGTCGCCGTTAAGCCGGGCGTAGCGGACGAATTCCTGCGCCATCATCCGATATTCGTCGGTCTGCGGTGCGAGCGAGGCGTACCAATCGGCGAGTTTTCCGTCCTCGATCGCCTTGCCGAGCCCGGCCACCACATCCGCCTTGGGGCGCGGGACGGTATAAACTTCGCTGAGCTTCGTCGGGTCCGAGTATCCCCGGGCGAGCGCCGAGGCGTAGCGAAGCGCGGCCGTCGTCAACGCCGCATCCCGTTCACCTCCCTCCTCGGGGAGCTCGCCTTTTAGGAACAGGTCGGGATTGAGGCCATGCTCCGCCGCGGTGCCGATGATCTCGACCAGTTGTTTCTCGGACTTGCCATCCCATGCCTTCTGCCATTCACGCGCCTCATAGAAGGCGCGAACGTCGCGGCTCGCCTTCGGGCCGAGCGCTTCCTCGGCGACCCGGTTCGGATCGCCGAAAAGGCCGCAGCTGCTGAGGGAAGTGGCGAACAGGGCAAGGGCGACGGCCTTGCCGATCCAGGAATGAACTCTCACGAAGCGTAGAACGCTACGGCTGTTGAAGAAGTTCAGTCTTCCTGGAGATTGGGGTCGCGAAGGCCCTCGCCGATAGTCCCGCGGAGCGTCTCGGTCTCGCTGCTCGTCACCGGATAGGCGCAATAGTCGGCGGCATAGTAGGCGCTGGGGCGATGGTTTCCAGACAGGCCGACCCCGCCGAACGGAGCCGTCGAAGGCGCGCCGTTGGTCGGCTTGTTCCAGTTGACGACCCCGGCACGAATGTTCGCCCAGAATTTGTCATACTGCTTGGGACTTCCCCCGACCAGACTCGCGGCGAGGCCGAAACGCGTGTTGTTGGCCTCGTCGATCGCGGAGTCGAAGTCCTTGACGCGGATGAGTTGGAGCACCGGGCCGAACATCTCCTCGTCGGGCACGTCCTTGGCGTCGGTGATGTCGATGAGCGCGGGGGTGAGGAATGGCCTGTCGTCCTTCGTGCGCTCCAGGCGGCGGATGGGGCGCCCGCCCTTCATCATCAGCGCGACCCATTGCTCCTGCAGGTGATCGGCGGACGCATTGTCGATGACGCAGCCCATGAACGGCTGCGGGTGGGCGAAGGGCTCCGCGACGATGATCCGGTCCATCAGGCTGGTGATCTTGTCGATCAGCGGCTTTTCCTTGCCTTCTTCGACGATCAGCCGGCGGGCGGCGGTGCAGCGCTGGCCCGCCGAGAGGAAGGCGGACTGGACGATGATGGCGGCCGCCGCATCGAGGTCCTCGGGGTGCCATGCCACGATCGGATTGTTGCCGCCCAGCTCAAGGGCGAGGATCTTGTTCGGCGTCTCGGCGAACTGCTTGTGAAGTGCCGAACCCGCGCGAGCTGAGCCGGTGAAAAGCAGTCCGTCGATGCCCGGCTGGCTGGCCAGCTCACGGCCCTCGTCCGGGCCGCCCACAAGCATCCGGATTGCGCCTTCGGGAACGCCCGCTTCGCGATAGCATTCGACCAGGAACTCGCCTGTCGCCGGCGTCTTTTCCGAAGGCTTGAACACGACCGCATTGCCCGCGATCAGCGCGGGAACGATGTGGCCGTTCGGTAGATGTGCCGGGAAGTTGAATGGTCCGAGCACGGCGAGCACGCCGTGCGGCTTGTGCCGGATGGCGATCTTGCTTCCGAGTGCAGCTTCCATCTTCTTCTGCGGAGTCCGCTCGGCGTAGGCCGCGATCGAGATTTCGACCTTGTTGACGACCGCCGCCACCTCGGTTTTCGTCTCCCACAACGGCTTGCCGGTCTCGCGCGAGATCAGGTCGGCGAATTCGTCGGCGCGTTTTCGAACCACGTTGGCGAAGCGGCGTAGCGTCTCGATCCGGTAGGCGACCGAATGAGCGGCCCATTCCGGCCATGCGGCGCGCGCGATCGCGACCTCGGCGGCAGCGTCGCCGAGGTCGCCCGACCACAATTCTGCGCCGGTCGACGGCTCCGTCGACACCAGTTTTTCGGCCATTAACCGCGCCTCACCATGTTGTGCGGTAACGGTCAAGTTGCCTGTCGTTTCTCGGCTATGGCTTCCCCCATGCGGCGAACAGCCGCGACCTTTGCTTCCAATGGCCGCCAGTCGTCGTTTTCCGCAATGGCGGACCAGATGGCTTCGACTTCCTCGATGTGCATCGAGCAGGGTTCCTCGTCTGACCAGTAAGCGTGCGTCGGCGCCTGCTGCCTGCCTTCGAGCGCGGAAGCGAGCGAACGGAACGGGTCGGAACCATAGCGCTCGACGCCGGGGTCGCGCCCCCCGCGCCAGTCGAAGAAGATGCGGTCGATCGTCTCCTCGCGCGACTGCAACGGCGTCAGCAAGGCCGCGGCGAGCTTGCGGTCCTCGCCGCGCTCGCGCTCCGTGATCCCGAGCCGTTTCAGCAAGGCGGTCACCAGATGATCCTCGAAACGGTCCGACCAGCTCGCCAGCATCTCCGATAACGGCGGCGCCTCGGCGACCAGCGACAGGCACCCGCCGAGCTGGGCGAGGTCCCAGTGGATCGCTTCCGGCTGGCGGCCGAAGGAATAGAGTCCGTAATGGTCGAAGTAGGCCGCGGTGAAGTCCGGGTCCCAGTCCGGCGTGAACCGCCATGGGCCGTAGTCGAAGCTCTCGCCGGTGACGTTGATATTGTCGCTGTTGAGAACGCCGTGGACGAAGCCTGCGGCCATATAGCTTGCGGCCAGCCCCGCCGTCGCATCCGACACCAGTTCGAACAGGCGCAGTGCATTGTCCTTGCCGTCCTTGGCCGGCTGCTCGCTATAAAGATGCCGGAGGCAGTAGCGGACGAGCGCGTCGATGTTCTCGACTTCGCCGTAGAAGGCCAGACGCTGGAACGTGCCGATGCGGATGTGGCCGTGGCTGAGCCGGGTCAGCACCGAAGAGCGGGTCGGGGAGGGCTCGTCGCCGCGGACCAGCTCCTCGCCCGTCTCGAACAAGGCGAAGGTCTTGGACGTGTTCACGCCCAGTGCCTCGAGCATTTCGGTGGCGAGGACCTCGCGGACCCCGCCCTTCAGAGTCAGGCGTCCGTCGGCCGTGCGGCTGTATGGCGTTTGCCCGGAGCCCTTGGTGCCGAGGTCGAGCAGGCGGCCGCGACCGTCGCGAATCTGGGCGAAGGTGAAACCGCGCCCGTCGCCGATGTCCGGATTGTAAACTCGGAACTGATGCCCGTGATAACGTAGCGCCAGCGGTTGCGGCAGGTTTTCGGGAAGCGGCTCGAACCGGCAAAAATGCGCGGCCCATTGTGCGTCGCTCAGATCGAGCCCGACCGCCTCCGCCCAGCGATCGTTGAGAAAACACGGGGAGCATTGCGGGAAGCGCGCTGGCTCGACGACATCATAGAAAGCGTCGCCAAGCTCCAGGATCTTCGGATCGGGCCGGTAGGATTGCGCTTGCGCCACAAGGCCGCGATACGGATCAGATGGATGTTGCGAAACAGCAAAGTCAGGCTTGGGCCGACCGCTACTGGACTAGCCGCGACGGGCTGACCCTCCACTACCGCGACTATCCGGGACCGTCGGACCGGCCGCCGCTGCTGATGCTCCACGGCCTCACGCGCAATTCGCGGGATTTCGAGCATGTAGCCGCGCGCTACGCGGGCGACTGGCGCGTAATCGCCGTCGATTTCCGCGGACGCGGGATGAGCGAGCGCGATCCGAACTCGGCTCGCTACATGCCGGCTACCTATGCGTGGGACGTCATCCAGCTGCTCGATGAGCTGCAAATCGACAAAGCCGTCTTCCTTGGGACGTCGCTCGGCGGCCTGGTGACGATGATCGTCGCGAGCGTCGCACCGGAGCGGATCGCGGGTGTCCTGTTGAACGATGTCGGCCCGGAACTCGACTTGAGCGGAATCGACCGCATCAAAACCTATGTCGGAAAGCCCGTCGTCTTCCGCGACTGGGACGATGCCGCGGAACAGCTGCGATCGAGAAGCGGCGACGTCCATCCGAAATATGACCGTGCGGAATGGCTGCGCTTCGCCAAACGCATCTGCCGCGAGACCGATGCGGGGGTCGAGTTCGACTATGACATGGCGATCGCCGAGCCGTTCAATGCCGGCAATACCGGCGAAGTCCCCGACGGCTGGCCCTATTATAAGGCGCTCGCCGGCCGTCCGGTACTCGTCCTGCGCGGCGAGCTCAGTGACCTTCTGTCCGATGCGGCATCGGAGCGCATGGCGACGGAAATCTCCGACGTTGAAGTCGTGACCGTCCCGGACGTCGGCCATGCCCCGGACCTTGGCGAGCCTGTCGCGGCCGCGGCGATCGATCGCCTGCTGGAGCGCGTGCTCAGCCAGTAATCCGCCGGAGCTTCGCCAGCGCGGCGCTGTCCTGCTCCTCGGGGGCGATCGTCGCGGTGAATTTGCCTTGGCGGTCGAACAGCAGGACGGTTGCGGTGTGGTCGACCGAGTAGCCCCCGCTGCCGTCCGGCACTTGCTGTGAGAAGATCCCGAACTGCTTCTTCGCCTGCTCGATCTGCGCTGGCGAGCCCGTCAGTCCAGTCACCGGGCTGTCGAACAGCTCGGCATATTTGCCGACCTCGGCAGGGCCGTCGCGTTTCGGGTCGACCGTGACAAAGAGGATTTCGAAGGGACGATCGCCCGCGCCGAGCTGCTGACGGAGGCGGACCATCCGCGCGAGCGTCGTCGGGCAGACGTCCGGGCAATGGGTGAAGCCGAAGAAGATGGCGTACGGCTTGCCCGCGAGACTCGAGCTAGCGAACGGCTTTCCGTCCGATCCGGTGAGCGTAAACGGCCCGCCGATGCTGCTGAGCTGAAGCGGCTGGCTTTGCACCGTCGGGCGGGGTGCGGGGCGAAGCATCAGGAAGGCGAACGCCAGAAGAGCGAACCCGACCAGAACCCACAAGACGATCCGAACGCCGCGCATTCTAACGAACCGCCGTGGAAACCGGCACGGCTACGCGCCGCTCGCCGGATTTCTCGAAGTTGAGCCGGAGATCGAGCTGGGCGCCCTCCGGAAGCGCCGCCGCCAGTCCGGTGATCATGACGTGCGAACCGCCGGGCTTGAGCTCGACGCTGGCCTTGGCCGGAATGGCGAGGCCCGAGCCCATCTCCCGCATCCGCGAAATTCCGCCCGAGCTCTCGCTGGCGTGGAGCATCGCGTAAGCCGGCGCGGGCGCGGTCACGGCGATCAGGCGGTCGTCACCCGAGCCGGCGTTGCGGATGGTCATGTAGGCGGCTGTGGACGTCTGTCCGGCGACATTTTCGCGCGCCCAGGCGTCGGCAATCTGGATGTCCGGGTCGCCGGCTTTGCTGCACGAGGCGAGCAGCAAAGCCGCCCAAAGGAGGTGTTTCACGCC
>DASUVP010000021.1:0-2859 GCA_036378895.1 Sphingomicrobium sp. | reverse complement strand
TTATCGGTAGGGGGCATCGGCGGCAAGATTGGCCGCGATCACCCTTTCCCACTGGTCGCCGTTGGCGAGCAGTTTCGCCTTGTCGTAGAGCAACTCCTCCCGCGTCTCGGTCGCGAATTCGAGGTTCGGACCCTCGACGATGGCATCCACCGGGCATGCCTCCTGGCACAGCCCGCAATAGATACACTTCACCATGTCTATGTCGTAGCGCGTGGTGCGGCGGCTGCCGTCCTCGCGCGGCTCGGCCTCAATGGTGATGGCGAGCGCCGGGCAAACCGCCTCGCACAGCTTGCATGCGATGCAGCGCTCTTCGCCGTTGGGATAGCGGCGAAGCGCATGCTCGCCGCGGAAGCGCGGGCTCTGCGGCGCCTTCTCGTACGGGTAATTGATGGTCGCCTTGGGCTTGAAGAAATACTTAAGCGTCAAGGCGTGCGCCTTCACGAACTCCCAGAGGGTGAAAGCCTTGATGGTGCGCGCAATCATGCCGCGCCTCCGTAGCGGGAGAACATGAGCCAGCCTGAGATGATGACGACGAAGAGGATACTGAGGGGCAAGAAGATCTTCCAACCGAGCCGCATGAGCTGGTCGTAGCGATACCTCGGCACGGTCGCCTTCACCCAGCTGAAGACGAAGAAGAAGAAGGCCATCTTGGCGAACAGCCAGAGGATGCCGGGGATGACGTACAGCGGCTCCCAGTTGATCGGCGGAAGCCAGCCACCCCAAAAGATGAGCGCATTCAGGGCGCACATCAGGATGACGTTGCCATATTCGCCGAGCCAGAAGAGCGCGAAGGCCATCGAGCTATATTCGGTCTGATGCCCGGCAACGAGCTCGCTCTCAGCCTCGACCAGGTCGAACGGCGTCCGGAAGGTCTCGGCCATGGAGCTGATCAGGAACACGATCGCCATCGGGAACAGCAAGGGATTGAACCCGTAGCCGTTGAGCAGACCGAACAGCTTGTGGCCCTTCTGCGCCATGACGATGTCGGTCAGGTTGAAGCTGTTGGCGTAGAGCACGACGCAGATCAGGACGAAGCCGATCGAGACCTCGTAGCTCACCATCTGCGCCGCCGCCCGGAGAGCCGAGAAGAAGGGATATTTGGAGTTGGACGCCCAGCCGGCGACGATCACTCCGTAGACGCCTAGCGACGACGCCGCGAGAACGTAGAGCAGGCCTACGTTGATGTCGGCGAGCACGACGCCGACGTCGAACGGGATCACCGCCCAGACGATCAGCGCGACTGTGAAGGTGATGATCGGCGCGATGAGGAAAAGCCCGCGGTTCGCGCCCGACGGAATAATCGTTTCCTTGAGGAAGACCTTGAGACCATCGGCGAAGCTCTGCAGCAGACCCCATGGTCCAACGACGTTCGGGCCTCGGCGGAGCGCGATGGCGGCCCAAATCTTGCGGTCGGCGTAAATGATCATTGCAACTGCCAGCATCAGCGGAAGCGCGATGACGAGGATGCCGATTAGCATCGAGAAAAACCACGCCAGTTCGTAGCTGGCGCCCCATGACTGGAAGAGCGCGGTCACTCCGCGGCCTCCTGCACGGCGCGGCCGTGGACCAGCTCGTCCGAGCAAGTCTGCATCGTGGGGCTGGACCGGGTGATCGCATTGGTCAGGTAGAAGTCGCGGATCGGGTAGACGATGGCGCCCTCGGCCTTGGAGTCGAGCTTCGGCGGCGACCAGTCGAAGGCGATCAGGCCCTCGCGCCCGAGCTCCGGATAATCCGCGATCATGCGCTGGCGGAGCTGGTCGAAGCGGTCGAACGGGAGCGGCGAGCCGAGAAGGTCGGAGACCGCGCGGAAGATCGTCCAGTCCTCGCGAGCCTCGCCCGGAGCGAAGGCGGCGCGCTCGCTGCGCTGAACGCGGCCCTCGGTGTTGACGTAGGTCCCGTGCTTTTCGGCATAGGCCGCACCCGGAAGCACGAGGTCCGCCTGACGCGCGCCATTGTCGCCGTGATGGCCGATGTAGACCTTGAAGCTGCCCGCGAAGCGCGCCGGATCGACCTCGTCCGCGCCGAGCAGGACGACGACTTCCGGCTTTGCCGCCTCGATGTCCGCAATGCCCCCCTTCTGGGCATAGCCGAGGATCAGACCCGCCATGCGCGACGCGCTGGTGTGGAGGACGTTGAAGCCGTTCCAGCCATCGCGGAGCAGCTTCAGCGACGACACCAGGCCGAGCGCTGCACCAAGCGCATCCGCAGCCAAAGCACCCGTGCCGACGATCACCGCCGGCCTCTCGGCGTCGGCAAGGGCGTCAGCGACCTCCTTCGGCAGCCTGCCGAGGAGCTTGAGGTCGTTGCCGATCCAGTTGACGCGCATGCCCAGGTCGGCCTCCGGCCCAATCCCGAAAACCTTCGCGCCCTTGCGCTGGGCCTTGCGCAGCCGCGTGTTGACCAGCGGCGCTTCCCAGCGCGGGTTCGAGCCGACGAGCAGGATCACGTCGGCATTTTCGATGCCCGCAATGGTCGAGTTGAAGTTGACCGCGGCGAGGTTCGAGACGTCGTAAGTCAGGCCCGTCTGGCGGCCTTCGAGCAGGGTCGAACCCTGCGCCGCCAGCAATGCCTTCGCCGCGAACATAGTTTCCGCATCGAGCAGGTCGCCCGCAATCGCCGCGACACTGGCGCCGGCTTTCTTCAGCCGCTCAGCGAATAGGGCGAGCGCCTCGCTCCAGCTAGCCTCGCGAAGCTTGCCCTTCTCGCGCACCCACGGACGGTCGAGGCGGTTGCGAACCAGAGCGTCCACATGGTGGCGCGTTTTGTCGCTGATCCACTCCTCATTCACGTCGTCGTTGACGCGCGGAAGGATGCGCATGACCTGGCGCTGGCGGACGTCCAAGCGGATGTTCGAGCCGA